>CAYXGD010000094.1:0-7828 GCA_964464425.1 uncultured Thermoplasmatales archaeon | reverse complement strand
GTGGGCAGGAGGTTGATGCCGGTGACGAGCAGGCCGACCCAGCCGGCCATGGCCACGGGGTGGATCAGGGCGTCGCCGGCGATGTCGAAGGGCCAGGCCAAGGCATCGAAGAGCAGCGGGGTGCCCAGGAAGACGGTGTTGGCACCCTGGGCGGCGCTGACCGGGTCCATGGCCATCAGCCAGCTCCCAAGCAGGACGACGGGGATGGCGATGACCAGGCCAGCCAGGGGCCCCGAGGCACCGATGTCGAACAGGGCCTTGCGGGAGGGGATCGGTTCGCGCAAGCTGATGAACGCACCGAGGGTGCCGATGTTGACCGCGAAGATGGGCGGCAGCGGGATGAAGTAGGGGTAGGACGGCGTGAGGCCGTGGTACCGGGACGCGACGTAGTGCCCCATCTCGTGGACCCCGAGGATAGCCATCAGCGGCAGGGCGAACTGGAGGAAGCCGCCGGTGACGAAATCGATGCCCAGGGGGAGCATGAACGCGTCGGCCCCGTAGCACGTGTAGCAGAAGTCGGGGTTCCGGTAGCCGAACACCGCGAAGGCGCCGGCCAGGGTGGTGGTCACCCACGTCGCGGCGAACAGCGCCCAGTTGATCCATGGCTTGCGGTTGGGGACCTGGGGTTCCGGGAACACGTTGAGCACGCGCTCGCCGCCCTCCTCCCGGATGGCCGCCTCGTAGCCCTTGGGCTTGATCTCCTGGCGGAGGGCCTCGAACCGGTCCTCGATCTCCGGTGCCTCCTCGTAGAGGTAGTAGGTCCCGATGGGCCGGTCCTCGTGGGCCTCGTAAAGCGAGAAGTGGGCCCGGACGGCGTCTCGGACATCCTGTGGGACGCCTTGGGGTCGGGCTTGGGCGCCCTGCTTCCACGGGTCCCATTCCGGAGGGCTAGACAACGGGCCGCCCAAGGTGGGGATGTGTGAAAAGGTTTGTCGGAAACCGGCTCGGGACCGCCGGGAAGGGCGGCGAAGCGTTCATGCTTGGCGGCCGAGATAGCCGGTGCGGAGGCTTGGCATGAATGAGCTCCCAGCTGCCGGCGCGGCGATCCTTCTGGTGACCGTCGTCCTCGCCGGTGCCGCCGTGGGCCAGACCCCGATCGAGGAAGACCCGGATCTGCCGGACCTGGACATCCCGTACCCCGACCCGCCAGGTGCGACGTGGTCGGGGACGCTCGTCTACGAGCTCGATGAGGGGACCGGGGAGGTGGAGAGCTACCGGGCCGTCGGCGATCTGACCCTCGAGCATCGATGCCGGGGAGGCTGGTCGACCACGGCGAGCTGGGCCGTCAGCGCGTTCGACGACGATCCCCGGATCGTGTATAGGGTCGGCCACCCCATCGGGGATGCCAGCCCGACGATCCTGGCCGGATGGACGTGGGACGGGAGCACGGTCTACAAGGAGATCAGGTGCCACGGCGACCGCCCCGACGTGGTCGGCCACGAACCTCTCTGGGAGATCCAGCGCTTCGAGCACCCGAACGGGACCGGGTGCGACGGTCCACCGGACCTGGGTGACCGCCGGGTTGCGCCACGATCGGGCGGCTTCGTGGACCAGGCGACGGCTGGGGATGCGGCCCCCCTCCCCTGCCTGGAAGCCAGCGCGGGAGGCTCGCTGACGACCGGTGAGCCGATCCCGTTCACCGGCCAGGTGACCGCCACGCTCACCGACGGTCAAGGGCGCACCGTCGTGGCTGAGACGTGCACGATGGTCGGCGGGGGCTGCTGGTCCGGCGGCGGCAGCTGGAACGAGACGATCGATCCAGACGTTGCCGGGTCGACCTGGACGTTGACCTGCGAGGCCGACACCTTGTTCGGGATCCGGATGCCGACGGCCGGGGACTTCGGTTGCCAGGCCTGGCTCCCGGGCTGAACGTCGGCTGCGCTAGCAAGAGGGTGAGTGGGAGGCGGCAAGGACCCCGGAGACCGGGGCTCTTGCCGACCCAAGCCCCCGGGCGGGTTTGGTCCGGTGCTGAGGCACCGGCCGAGGCGGTACGTGACACGGTGAGGCAGGCTGGCGCGGAACGATGGCCTGCCCCCTGGCTGTGCCCAGGGGGAGCTCGGGCGGGTATCCCAGCCACCAGCTGGCACTTACCGGTTGCTGCTCCGCAGCCTTCAGGTTGCGTGGCCCTGTCGACGGCCGCCGACGGGGGTTCAAGGCAAGCTTGATAGCCCCCGGGTGGACGCTTCAACGCCATCGCGAGAGGCCCTATATCCCAGCGCCCCGAGACCGCCGCATGCGAGCGTTGGCTGCGGTCCTCCTGTTGACCGCCGGGTTGGCAGGGTGCTTGGGTGGCGAGGATGGCTCGGCCGGGACGACCGGCACCGAGATCGAGAGCGCCTCGACCGGCGGTGATGACGCAGGCCTCCCCGAGGCCCCTCCCCAGGCCCCGGTGGCCTTCACCGACGACGCGCCGACCCACGAGGTCGCCTGGGAGAACGGCACGTTCCAGATCACCGAGCACAGCTACCCCAAGGGTATGGTCACCGGCCTGGCCGGGGAGTACGATCCCGACCGGCGGCAGATCGACCTGACCCCGCTGGTGCCCCAGGGCCGACCGGTCGTCCTCACCGCCGAGATCAACGCCGATGTCGGGGAGGGCGATGTGGACATCTGGATCGATGCCCCGTCCGAGGAGGTGTGGGCCGCCGCGTACGATACGCCGTACGGTGGGTACTCGAGCATCCAGATCACCCTGATCCACACGAGCTCGGACCCGATCACGCTCAACGTCCGGTACGACGAGATCGACGACAGCCAGAGCTTCGACTACACGCTCCGCTACGCTGCCCACAGCGACCCTGGCCTCCTGCCGGCCGGCGTGCCCGTCGGGATCGAGGTGCCTGAGGACGCCGTCGGGCTCCGGGCCGAGTTCACCGATGCGTCCGATGGCCGGGCCGTGGCCGTCTGGGCCCCCGACGACAGCTTCATCGGTCGGTTCGAGCCCGGCGACGAACGCTTCACCCTGCCCGTCGACGAGACCGGGGCCACCGGCGAGTACGTGGTGATGTTGGCCGAGGGCTCCGGGCCAGCCCGGATCAGCCTGGTCGGCGTCGGCGAGACCACCACCAAGCTACGACCCCTGGGCCAGGTGTTCGAGACCGGTCCCGGGGTCGAGGCTGGCCCCGGCGAGACCGAGGTCAGCTGGACGTTCGAGGTGGACCGCGTCCCCCTGCAGGCCGGCTTGTCCTGGTCGGCCAGCGAGGTCAGCCAAGACACGGCCGCCAGCCTCTCGTCGCCCGAGACCGAGCTGCTCGGCCTGTCGGTGAGCGACGGGCCCTGGGTGGGTGCAGGGTTCGGCATCCTCACCTCCATGGGCGCCCAGGGGCTGACCGCGGGCACGTACGAGGCCCACGTCAGCTTCGGCGAGAACGCCGGTCCCTCGGGCATGAACGCCAACCACGTGCTGGTGTTCTACGATCGGGGTGCCTGATGTGCAGCGTGGGCTGTGGGCCCTCCTCATCCTGACCGCGAGCCTGGCCGGCTGCTTGGGCGCCGACCCCGACCCGAGCGGGGACCAGGCGCCGCCGGTGGACGCCACCGCCTCGCCTCGCGACGTTGTCCCCTGGGACCTCGTCGACTGCACCGCGCTCGTCTGGTTCGTGCCGGCCGATGCGGGGGCCGTGGCCGCCAGGCTGCCCGACGGGTTCACGCCCCGGGGCGTGATCGGCCTGCCGGGAGCCCAGGCGCCGCCCGGTGCCGACGCCTACCTCGGGTTCGAGGCCTTCACCTGCGCCAGCGGTCAAGGCCTCGACGGTGCGGTCGAGGGCATGACGTACGCCACTGTGTTCACCAGCGTCGTCCCGCCCGAGGACCTGGCCGTCGAGGGCGTCGACGGGCAGCATTACTACAAGTGGCACGTGCTGGTGCCCGACCCGCCGCGCCGGGGGGTGCTCCAAGGTGCCGGGCTGCCGGTCGCCGACGGCAGCGTGACCGTCGAGGAGACCGCACCGGGGGTCTGGTCGGCCACGGCGACCCTGGACGGTCTTGGCACCTTCAGCCTGCAAGGCCCAGCCGACGGCGAGCCCCAGCCCAGCGGCGGGGCGATCCCGTTCGCCGAGTTCACCGCGGCCGACGGCGGGGTCGCAACGTGGCGTGCCACGGCCTCGGACATCGCGCGTGCGAGTGGTGCCGGCACGTGGACCGTGCCCGAAGGGTCCTGGATGGCCGACGTGCTAGGGGCCACCACCGGGTCAGCGGCCTTCGACCTTGATCGGTGGAGCTTCGTCGACGCGACGATCACGCTGCCGGCCTCCTAGGCCACCGACGGTTCCCAAGCCGCGGCCTATTTACGGGAAAGCCGCGGTGGCCTCCCCATGGCCAACCCGACCGCGGTCTTCAAGACCGAGAAAGGCACCATGGAAGCCGAGCTCTTCGCCGATGCAACGCCCGGCACCGTCGAGAACTTCGTCAAGCTGGCCAACGACGGGTTCTACGACGGGCTCCGGTTCCACCGCGTCATCGACGACTTCGTGGTCCAGGCCGGCTGCCCGCACTCCAAGGAGAAGGGCAACCCCAAGGCCGGCACCGGCGGGCCCGGGTACACCATCGACTGCGAGACCGACGCCCCCAAACAGAAGCACGAGCGCGGCTCGCTCTCCATGGCCCACCGCGGGAAGAACACCGGCGGCAGCCAGTTCTTCATCGCCCACAGCCCGCAGCCCCACCTGGACGGCAAGCACACCGTCTTCGGCAGGGTGACCGAGGGCCAGGACATCATCGACAAGATCGAGCAGTGGGATCTCATCGAGACCATCGAGATCCAGGACGCCTAGCGCCCCTGGCCGCCCTCCTCGGTGGCCGGCCGCGCCACCGAGCCCATGACGAGCAGGCTGGCCAGCCCCAAGACCAGGCCTGCAGCGCCGCCGGCCAACAGCAGCAGCCGGTGGCCGTAGAGCACAGCCAGGGCCGTGAACAGGGGTGGGCCGATCGTCTGACCCAGGCGGACCATGCTCGTCCTCAGGCTCATCGCACCCCCACGGTAGGTGCCGGGGACCAGGTAGCTGACCGCGGTGTCGAGCGAGGGCATGCTCAGGCCCATCCCCGCCCCGAAGGCCAGGATGGCGACCCCGCTACCCACCGGTGAGCTCGACGCCCAGAGCCCCAGCAAGCCGATCCCGAGGGCGACGACCCCGACCGCGGCGATGGCCTGGTCTGTGAACCGCTGGGCAAGACGACCGTTGAGCGCTGAGGCGGTCCCGGTGGCCGCTGAGGCCACGGTGAGGATCAACCCGATGCCGACGGCTGTCAACCCCATCTCCGCGTCCAGCAGGAACGGGAGCGAGGTCAGGACCCCGCCGTACAGAAGGATGAAGATCAGCAGGTAGGTGAGGTAGAGGACCGTGGCCCGGCCCGGCATCTCCCGCAGGGCGCCCCGCAGGTAGTCCAGGCCCGTGACGCGCGCTCCGATATCCGGCTCCTCCAGAGCGCGCAACGCCAGGAAACCGGCGGGGAGCCCGATCAGGTAGACCCCGAAGGGAGCGCGCCAGTCGATGGTGGACAGGGCGCCGCCGATCAAGGGGTAGGCCGCCGTCCCGATGGCCAGGATGGCGCCGTTGGCACCCATGACCGCGTTGCGTCGGTTGCCCTCGAACAGGTCGCCGATCAGGGTGATGGCCAGGGTGATCAGGCCGGCGGCCGCCATGCCCTGGATGAACCTCAGGACGAGCACCGTGCCCAGCCCGGGGGCCATCAGGACCGCCCCGCCGGCCAGGCCGTAGACGATCAGGGAGGGGATCAGGACCGGGCGTCGGCCGTAGCGGTCGGCCAGGATGCCCATGACCGGGCCGAGGACGATCCCTGGCAGGGTGAAGGCCGACAGGATCAGGCTGGCCTGGGCCTCGGTGATCGCCAGGGCATCCCGCACGGCGGGGAGGGCGGGGCTGATCAGGGACGAGCCCATCACCCCCATCAAGGTGCTGGCCAGGATGACGTGGAGCGTGGGCGATCGCCACGGGATACCGGAGCCCTCTGCCTGGCTGGCCACGGACGGGCACCCGGGACATGCTTGAAAGCTGTTCTACCAGGCCGCGCCCGACAAGCGGTGTGCAAGAAGCCCTTAAGAGCACCCGGTGGATTCGCGCGGTATCATGTGGTCCAGGGCGACCTTCCTGACGCTGATCCTCCTCACCATGGGTCTTGCCGGTTGCATCGGCGACCTCGGCGAGGACCTGCAGGGCCAGTCGGCCGATCCATCCGACGGCCAGCTGTCGACCGACCGCGGCTGGAGCATGCCGACCGAGCCTGCCCAGTACGAGGTGCTACCCGGCGTCGAGGCCAGCCTCTCCAGCTTCGACGACACGCAGATCTCCGTCGGGATCTTCCGACCGGACATCGACGGGTGCGACTGGGAGAGCCAGGATCTGCCGGCCAAGTGCCAGCTGCCTGTCGTCATGGACGCCGGTCCCTACTGGGGCCCCAGCGAGGAGAACCGCAGCTACCGGCCGCCGCTGGTCGAGTGGCTGGTCCCCCGCGGGTACGCCGTGGTCCACATGAGCGTCCGTGGCACCGGCGAGTCCGGCGGCTGCATGGGCTTCATGTCCATGGCCGAGCAGAAGGACGTCGACGAGACGATCACCTGGATCGCCGGGCAGGCCTGGTCCAACGGCAACGTCGGCATGATGGGTCGCAGCTACGACGGCACCACCCCGTTCATGGGTGCTGCCCTGGGCAACCCGCACCTCAAGACGATCGTGCCCATCAGCGGCGTGGCCAGCGTGCCCGACCTCATGTTCAAGAACGGCACCAGCGAGAGCCGCGGCCCGATCATGCACAGCGTGGTCTACTGGGCCTTCTACGGCGTCGGCGCGACCTACGGACCCGCGTCGGTCGACTTCCGCAGCCAGCACTGGGCCGAGCAGGCCTGCCCCGAGCTGGTCGAGGGCCAGAGCCAGGGTGCCGCCGCGTTCGCCACCGGCGACACGTCGGCCACGTACTGGCAGGAGCGGGACTTCCGCGACCGGATCCTGGAGAACTACAACGGTAGCGTCTGGGTCGTCCACGGCATGGAGGACTGGAACGTCAACCCGAGCCAGGTCGTCCCCTGGATCAGCCAGCTCGAGGAGAGCGGCATCGAGACGCGAGCCTGGTTGGGCCAGTGGGCCCACGCCTACCCGGACCGGATGGACGAGCACCGCAACGTCCGGTGGGACTGGGCCCAGGAGACCCTCGAGTGGTTCGACTTCTACCTCAAGGGCCAGGGCGAGCAGCCCCCGCTGACCGTCGAGGTCGAGGACAGCCAGTACGTCTGGCGCGAGGAGACCACCTACCCGCCGGCCGACGCCCAGGACCGGACCTTCGACGTGAGCCTCGGGGACGGCATGGGACCCGCCACGGTCGCCGGCCAGAGCTCCCTGGCTTGGAGCAGCCAACCGCTCGAGGAGGACCTGCGGATCGCCGGGCTCCCCCAGGTCCAGCTCACCGCGACCCCGACCACGGCCACCGGTGGCTGGGTCATGGCCGAGCTCTACGACGTCTTCCCCGACGGCCAGCAGGTCCGGATCGGGTGGGGTGTGCTCAACCTGATGCACCACCAGGGCGGCAACGAGGACCCGCAGACCCTGACCCCCGGCCAGGCGGTCGAGACGGCGATCACGTTCGAGCCCATGGATGCCCACGTCGCCCAGGGCCACACCCTGCGCCTGGTCCTGCACAAGGACGGCGTGGAGGACATCCCCCAGAGCCCCGACCCCTCGCAGGTGGCGATCAGCGACGCGAGCCTCCACCTGCCGGAGATCGAGCGGCCGGACCTGACGCCCAGCTACTCACCGCCGGCCGGTGTGGATGTGACCGACGGAGGGCAGGCCCGATGAAGCCAGCGACCGTCCTGATC
>CAYXGD010000093.1:0-7876 GCA_964464425.1 uncultured Thermoplasmatales archaeon | reverse complement strand
CGATGTAGCCCAGACCGCCCTGGAGGACGGCGCTGACGACCTGGCCCTTGATCACCCCGTCGACGGTGAGCTTGGCCTCCCGGAGGAACTCGCCTTCCATCCGGTCGTCCATGGGGCTGGCTCGCTTGAGCTGCTTGACGAACCCTTCCCCCTGGAAGAGCGCGTAGTACGCGGTGATGATGGTGATCACCATGCCGATCATGAAGGCCCCGACGGACTGGATGGCCTGGGGGATCCACTCGGCCAGGCGGGCCTTGATAGGTGGGAGGACCTGGTTGAGGAGTTCCTCGGCCCGGGTCTGCTCGATGTCCTGCGGGTACCCGAAGGTCTGATGCGACCAGAGGGCCAGGGTCTCCACCTGCTCGGAGACCTGGGCCACGTTGAGGCCGGTCACAAGGGACCGCATGTCCACGACGATCTGCCAGGTGATCAGCGACAGCGGGATGATCACGATGAGCAGGACCACCGTCACGGTGATGATCGAGGCGATCCTGGGTTTGCCCGTCTTCTCCCGGAGCCAGTCGAACATGGGGAAGGCAAGGGTGGCGATCAGCAACCCCAGGACGAGGTAAGCCCAGAAGGGCTTGGCGACCATCCAAGACAAGATGGCCAACAGCAGCCCGTAGACGAGCAGCGTGGCCAGGTTGAGCCTCATCGGGCCGGGAACGGACCCTGGGACCTTAACCGCTATCCCCTCGGCGCACCCGCCCCTCGCATGATAATCCAGGAATATAACGAACGTCTATATCGGGGGTCGGAGGTGGTCTGGACGAGACCATGGCCTTCACCGACCAGCTGCACGAGGCCGCCGAGCCGATCTGGCAAGCCCAACTGAAGCACCCGTTCGTCCACGGCCTCGGGACGGGCGAGCTCGAGGAGGAACGGTTGGCCAACTGGGTGCGCCAGGACTACCTCTACCTCAAGGCCTACGCCCGGGTGCTGGCCTACGGGGCCGCCCGGGCCAAACCCCTGGCGTCGATGAGCTGGTACGCCTCGCTCTTGGACTTCATCCTGAACACCGAGATGGACCTCCACCGATCCTACGCCAAGCGGTTCGGGATCACCGAGGCCGCGCTCGAGGCCGAGGCGATGTGGCCGACGACGCAGGGCTACACCGACCTGCTCGTCCGGCACGCCGCAGCCGGCGACGTGGCCGACCTGGTGGCCGCCCTGCTCCCCTGCGCTTGGGGGTACGGCGAGGTGGGGGCCCACCTGGCCGAGGCCTACCCGACCCCCGAGGACGACCGGTACGCCGACTGGATCGCCATGTACACCTCCGAGGACTACCAGGACGCCGTGGCCTGGCTCAAGGACGAGATGGACCGCCTGGCCCAAGGCACCACCGAGGAGGACCGGGAGCACCTGACCAGCATCTTCCTGACATCCAGCCGGTACGAGCTTGCCTTCTGGGACATGTGCTACCACGGGGAGGCTTGGGAGCTGTGAGCGCCCCCGATCCCGCCCCGTTCACCGCCAGCCTCCGGGAGGCCAGCCAGCCCGCCTGGGACCAGGCCACCGGCCACCGGTTCGTCGAGGAGCTGGTCGCTGGCACCCTCGATCCGGGCGCCTACCGGGCCTACATGCTCCAAGATCACGCCTTCCTGGACGGCTTGGCCGGCTTGATCGGTCGGGCGATCAGCCAGGCCCCCGACCTGTCGGCCAAGGCCCGGTTCGCGGGGTTCCTGTCCGCGGTCACCGGTCCCGAGAACGACCACTTCGAGCGGGCCTTCGCTCACCTGGGCGTGCCCGAGGGGACCTGGCAAGCCCCTGCGGTGGGACCAGTGACCCGCGAGCTCCTCGACCTGTTCGACGCCAGCGGGGACCACGGGACCTACGCGGACACGCTCTCGGTCCTCCTCCCGGTGGAGTGGATCTACCTGACCTGGGCCCAGACCGCTGCCACGCGGCCCCAGGATCCGCTGATGGCAGAGTGGATCGAGCTCCACGACAACCCGGCCTTCGAGACGTTCGTGTTGTGGATGCGGGACCAGCTCGAGGCCCTGGGCCCTCGGCTGACCCAGGCCCATCGGGCCCGGGTCCGCTGGCGGTTCCAGCGCGCCGTGGCGCTCGAGGTCGCCTTCTTCGATCAGGCCTACCGCCTGGCCAAGGAGGCCAGGTAGGTGGTCACCACCGCCACCGTCCTGGCCATCACCGTGGCCACCCTGGCCATCTTCACCGGCCTGGGGCTCTGGTACACCCGCGGCAAGATCAGCTCGGTCGAGGACTTCATCACGGCCCGGAACACGACCGGTGCCGG
The DNA here is from genome assembly GCA_964464425.1 of uncultured Thermoplasmatales archaeon. Classification (GTDB taxonomy): domain Archaea; phylum Thermoplasmatota; class SW-10-69-26; order SW-10-69-26; family SW-10-69-26; genus CAYXGD01. Next base: position 5,619 of record CAYXGD010000093.1, on the reverse strand, counting down.
GATGACCGCAGCCACCCTGATCGCCTCGAGCATGGGGGCCTGGATCCTCTTCAGCCCCGCTGAGGCCGGGGCGGCCTTCGGTGGGATCGCTGCCGTGCTCGGCTACGGGATCGGTAGCGCGGTGCCCATGCTGGCGTTCATCTGGCTGGGGCCCCGGATCCGCGCGCTGATCCCCGAGGGCCACACCCTGACCGAGTACGTCCGGACCCGGTTCGGCGCCGGGTTCCACACCTACGTGCTTGCGATCTCGGTCACCTACATGTTCGTCTTCCTGGCCGCCGAGATGAGCGGGATCGCCGGGGCCCTGGGCCTGGTCGCCGGGGTCCCGACCTGGGTCACCGCCCTGCTCATCGGCGGGTTCGTGCTGGTCTACACCATCTACGGCGGCCTCTTGGCCAGCCTGTTCACCGACACGATCCAGACCCTGCTCATCCTGCCCTTGCTCGCCGTCGGGTTCGCCGGCGCCATCTGGGCGCTTGGCGGCGTCGGCCAGGTCCACGCGGATGTCCTGGCCAGGGCCCCCGAGACCCTGGACCTGGGCTTCGTGCCCGGCTTGACCTTCGGCGCGTTCGTGATCATCGCGATCCTCGGCGCCGAGATGCTCAACCAGGCCTGGTGGCAGCGGATCTACGCCGCCAAGGACGAGGCAACCCTGCGACGAGGCTTCGCCATGGCGGCCATGGCCATCCTACCGATGATCCTCCTGGCCGGCCTCTTCGGGCTGGCGGCCAACGGGCTGGGCTTGGTGGGCGAGGCCGGGTCGGCCAGCATCTCGTTCTTCCTCGTGCTCCAAGAGGCCTTCCCAGCGTGGGTGACCCTCGGGGTGGTCCTCCTGGCGATCCTCCTGGTGATGAGCACGGCCGACACCCTGTTCAACGCCATCAGCAGCTTGGTGACCGCCGACCTCCCGACCTTGGTGGCCGGTGCCACCGACCAGATGCTCACCCGCGCCGCCCGGGCGGTGACCTTGACCGTGGCCGCCGGCGCCATCTTCGTCGGCGCCCAGGGGTACAGCGTGCTCCAGCTCTTCCTGATCGCCGATCTCCTGGCCGCGGCCACGTTCCTGCCGATGCTCCATGGGCTCTGGTCGGAACGGGCCAACCAGGCCGGGGCGCTGACAGGCAGCCTGGTCGGCCTGGTCGGTGGCCTCGTGTTCTTCCCGACGCTGCGCGGCGCGGTCAGCCAGGTCCCGTGGCTGGGTGCCCGGTTGCCGGAGCCGTCCTTCCTGTACGCGTTCCTGGTCGCCGCCGTGGGCTCGGCCGTGGTGGCCTGGCTGGGCGCCCGGATGGCCCGGTCGCGCTACGATCTCGGTCGGCTGAGCAGGGAGATCGGCCGGCTCGACGAGACCGGCGCACCCAAGCCCCACGCCCCGCCCGAGGCTGACACCGCACCGGGAGGTGACGGGGCGTGACCCTGAGCGCGACGGCCCTGGCGGCGATCGTCTGGGGGTGCGTGCTCTTGGTCGGCCTGGTGTTCGCCTACCTGGTCGTGCTCGTGGCTCGCGAGGTCCGCGAGCGTCGGACCTCAGAGCCCAGAGGGTAGGTCGGGCAGGGGCTTGCCCATGGAGAGGTACTCCTGGCACTGCTCGGCGTGCTGCCGGAGCGTGGTGACCTGCCAGCTGTCCTCGGCGCCGGACAGGAGCTTGACGACCCTGTCCAGTTTCGAGACGGCGGCCTGGCGCTGACCGACGTCGGCTTCCAGGTAGGCCTGGGCGAGCGCGATGAACGCGCCGGCCACCGGGTCCTCGTTCTCCTGCCAGGCCTGCACGACCGACGGGTCTTGGGAGGCGGCCTGGTACCGGCCGGCCTCGAAGGCCTCCAGGTACTCCACGCTGGGGAGGGACATCGCGGCAGGCAACGCGGACCCAGCCGAAAAGAGCAACGCCCGGTGGCACCGCCGAGGTTAAACCCTGGCAGTCCCTGGACGACCCATGGCTGCGCCGGGGTTCGAGACGGGGGTCCTCACCGACGTGTTCCTGCCCCTGTCCCTTGCGATCATCATGTTCGGGATGGGCTTGTCGCTGAAGGTCTCGGACTTCAAGCGGTTGCTCAGCATGCCGCGAGCCGTGGGCGCCGGCCTGCTCGGCCAGCTCGTGCTCCTGCCCCTGGCGGCCATGGCCGTCACGGCCGCCTTCATCCTCTGGTTCGGGCTCTCCCTGGAGCTGGCTCTGGGCCTGCTGCTGCTGTCGGCCGTGCCCGGCGGGGCGACCAGCAACCTGCTCACCTTCCTCGGTAAAGGCGATCATGCCCTGTCGGTGACGCTCACCAGCATCGTGAGCCTGGGCGCCGTCGTGCTCACCCCTGGCGTGCTCTTCGCGACGACCACCCTCCTGTTCGGTGATGCGACCCTGATCGAGGTGAGCTTCGCCGAGATGGCCAAGCTCGTGCTCGCGATCGTGGCCGTCCCGGTGGGCCTGGGTATGGCGGTCAACGCCCGCTGGCCAGACCTGCACGCCAAGGTCGACAAGCCCCTGCGGATCACCGGCGCGCTCATCCTGGCCGGCCTGATCGGCTTGATCATCTACCAGAACCGGGCCGATTTCTGGCTCCAGGCTTCCTTGACCGTGCCGGCGGCCCTGGCCCTCAACGTGGTGGCCCTTGGCGTGGGGCTCTGGGTCGGCTACGAGGCTCGGTTACCCGAGGATCAGCGCCGGTGCCTCGGCTTCGAGGTGGGCTTCCAGAACGGGACGCTCGGCATCGTGCTGGCCGTCAGCCAGCTGGGCAGCGCCCAAGCCGCGCTCATGCCGGCCTTCTACGGCCTGGTGATGTTCTTCACGGGCGGCGCGCTGGCGTGGGTGTGGTCCCGGCGGGAGCCCGACCAGCAGCGGGTCGACGTCGAGGTGCGTATCCGGGAGATCATCCCCGAGGCCGAGGCCGATGGGCCTCCAGCGGCGTGAGGGTCATCGGGCCAGGAGCGCCTGGAGGGTCTGGCTTGCCGTCCCCCAGTCGTGCTCGGCCAGGTGCAGGAGCGCCTCCTGGTAGGCCGCCGTCCCGTCGAGGTCTGCCTCGATGGCGGCGTGGAGCAGGGTCCCGGCTCGGTTGCGCTGGAGGTTGGCCTGGTCGATGGCCCCGAAGCTCCAGGTCCTGTCACCGGTCTCGTAGCTCATCGCGGTGAGGGTGCTGGAGAAGGTCCAGATGGCGCCCGGGTCGTCGCTGGGGTCGGTGGTCGTGATGTCGTGGGGGTGGCGTAGCCCGAGCAGGTGCCCGGTCTCGTGGGCGACCAGGTGGTCGACCATGCGGTAGCTGGATCTGGAGCGGTCCCGGTCGTTGACATCCGAGGCTGCCGGGCCCGCGTAGGTCTCCTGGAACCGCTCGAGACCGGCGGTGACCGAGAAGCTGACCCGGTGGCCGTCGGTGCGGTCCATCATCGCTACGCCCCAGTCGCTGTCTTGGTTGGCATCGCCCAGGAGGTGGAAGCTGACCACGGGTTCACACCCGTCGTGGCTGACCCAGTAGGTCTCCCAGTTGTCGATCATCCACTCGCGGACGAGCTCAGGGTCCTCGGTCTCGGCCACGGCGGCCATCGCGGGGTCGTCGGCCGGCAGCGAGAGCACCTGGGTGTCCAGGTGGAGGGGCATCGGTGCCACGGTGCGGGCCAGGGCTTGCTGGAGCAGGGCCTCGTTGAGGAGATCCTCGGCGCTGGGGTTGGCCGGCGAGGCCTGGCTGGTGGCCGTCTCCTGGACCCCCAGGACCACGGTGACGGCGTAGCACGGCTCGGGGGTCACCGGGTAGAGCGGCCCCTGGAGGAGCCGGTAGTGGATGGCCGCCTGCGTGGCACCCACGAGGGCCTCGACGGTGGCCTGACCCGTGGCGTGGAGCGGGTGGTCCCAGGGTTCGCCGACCGGGATCTGGCAGGTCGGTTGGACGTCGGTGCCGTCGACGCAGACCGTGCCGGTGGCGTTGCCGACCCAGGGGTCGGCGTGGGCCGAGACGTCGAGAGCGAGCAGCGCCCGTTGGCCACCGAACGCGCGGACGGGTTCCAGATGGCCGTTGGTGTAGGTGTAGCGGTAGGCGTGCTTGCCTTCCTGGCCCGTGTGGATCAAGACCAGCGTGGGCGTGTCGGGGTCCACGGGGACGCCGGCGTCCTGGAGCTCGTCGGACAGCCAGCGCTCGGCGGCGTTGGCATCGTAGATGGTGCCCGGTGCGTCCTGGATCTCGTTGGCCTCCAGGTGCTGCCGGTAGGCCTCGGCCAGGTCGTCGGGGAGCGCGTGGACGCGGGGGACGGCCACGGGGAGGACGGCGTTCTCGGTGAACGTGGGGGACGGGAAGGGGGTGGCGTCGGTCCCCTCGCCGTGGAGCAGCCGGGGGCTGTCGTAGGCCTGGTGGTCCACCGTCATCGCCTCGAGCTCGTCAGCGACCGCGTCGGTGGTCGCCTCGGGGAAGCCGATCATGGCCACGTGGACGGGCACCTCGATCCGCAGCCGTCCATCGTCGGTGATGTTCAGGATGGCCAGCGGGTCCTCGGGGACCGTCTCCGTCGTGTTCTCCACGGCCTGGTCGGTGGCGTTGGTCGCGTCCTCCGCCTGGGCCTCAGAGCGGTCCTCCCCGACGAGATCCTCCTGGGCCGGAGGGTCGGAGGGGTCCGTGTCGGCCTGGGTCTCGATGGTCTCGCCCGTGTCGCCGATGCAACCGGCCAGGCCGGCCGCGATCAACACGAGGGCGAGGATGACCTCCCTTGGCACGTTCGGGCACCTCAGCTCCAGGGACGGACCTGGTCAGCTTATAAGCGCTCTGGACAGACCGTTGAACGGGCCCGGAGAGCGCCGATCGGCTCGCTCCGTCGATGCCCCGGGCCAGAGAGCCTATTTCGGGTGCTCGGTGCCCCACTTGCCGAAGGCCGCGGCGACGGCGGCGCTCTGCTCGGCCATCTCCTCGAGGCTCAGGCCCTCGATGTGGCCATCGATCACCTCGCGCAGCGTTCGCGCACCGGCCTCGGTTCCATCGGGGTGGCCATGCACGCCGCCCCCGAGCTGGATCACGCAGTCGTTGCCGAAGGTGTCCATGATGTCGGGCACGATGCCTGGGTGGAGGCCGCCCGAGGAGACCGGGAAGGCCGGCTCCAAGCCGCACCAGTCCTGGGCGAGGATGCCCTCGCGAGCCTGGACCTTGTCCTCCCTGAGGATGTCGTTGTTGGCCAGGACCTCGTGCTCTGGGCTCACCAGCTTGCCGATGACGGTGCCGGTGTGCAGCTGGTCGACGCCGATCAACCGGAGCAGCTTGGCCAGGGCGGGCATGCTCACCCCGTGGTAGGGCAGCTTGGTGAACGTGGCGTGCATGGCGCGGTGGGCGTGGATCGCCAAGCCCAGCTCGCCGGTGGCCTGTCGGATCGTCTCAAGCCCGGCGAACCCGGTGGTGACCACGTCGACCATGGCGTACTCCCAGCCGCGGTCGGCCAGCAGCTCGGCGCGTCGGATCGCTTCGTTGGTCTCGGCTGTGATGTTGATCAGCGCCGACTTGGTCTCGCCGGTCTCAGCCTCGGCCTTCTCGCGCTGTTCGGTGAGCAGCTCGACCCGCTTGTCGAACCGGTTGAACGCCTGGCTGGTGAGGTTCTCGTCGTCCTTGACGAGGTCGATGCCGCCGACCCAGGTCTCGTAGGCCAGGTCGGCGTGTTCCTCGGCGC
>CAYXGD010000092.1:0-7880 GCA_964464425.1 uncultured Thermoplasmatales archaeon | reverse complement strand
GGACGGTCTGGGCCTCGTTGAGCTCCCGCAGCAGCTGGAAGAAGTTGTGCTTCTGCAGGATGCGGAGGATCTCGACGGTGCGTTGCACCTTCGTGACCGGCGGCGTGTCGCCAGCACCGTCGCGCTCAGGCACCCCTTCCAGGGCCGAGACCTGGGGTTCCGGCGGATGGTCTGGCTCCTCGGTCGGGGGCTCCTCCTCAGGGGGCATCATCGAGCAACCCGGCAAAGGGCCGGGGCCTTATAGGGCGATTGGTTGGCACGCTCTGGCGGGGGGAAGGATGGGATGGGGGGAGGGGAAGGCCAGGACGCGGACCACCCACGGGTCCAGGCCCAGGCGTTCCCCCTGTCCCCCGGGTCGTCGGGGCAACAGTCTCCGCGGATCTGGTCTAGGACCAGGTCCCTTCGAAGACGCACCCGGTGCCGGTGTGCTCGACCTCCCGGATCTCGACGTTCGAGGCGCCGACCATGGTCAAGAGCTCCTCGAAGAAGCCCTCCAGGGTCCGGCAGAAGTGGGGATGGGTCTCGAAGCCATGGATCCGGAGGCGTGCCTTGCCGTCGGTGCGCTCGAGCACGTCGACGGTGCCGAAGTCGGCGTAGGTCCCCCAGAGGCGCGGCGCGTGCTTGAGCAGCCGCGTCGGGCTGGCCATCTTGAGCATGAACTTGGCGCCCTTGACCACGGTGTGCACGTTGCGTGCACCGTCCCGGCCGATCTCACGGAACGTCTCGTCGTCGGCGTCTGCGAGGGCGGCGACCTCCTCCAGGATGGTCGTGTGCAGGTGGAAGTCCACCTGGCTGTCCCTGGAGATCTGGTCCCGCTCCACGGGATGCCCTCGCTCGTGGCGGAGCCGGTGGAAGAGCGTGTCCACCGAGGTCTGGCCCTTGCGCTCCTCGAGCCAGGAGACGACCAGCATCGTGCTGGCACCCGTGATGCAACCGGCTTGGGGCATGGGATACTACGGGTTCCGGAGCCCACACTTAACCCTTCCCGTACGCGTATCGCTCATCGACGATAAGCGACGGGGGCGCGTTTCGCGCCCTGTGGGGCCGTCTAACGCCGGAAGGCTCCCGGCATCCCGACGGCAAGGTGGTTCCGGTCACCCCCCGGAGCGACCCTTTTGGCTCCCAGCGGAGCTCACGGCCCATGCACCCGATGGAAGCCGACTGGCTGGCCTGGCACCTGGAGCACCGGCTCGGGGCCGCCGACGAACGGGTCCAGGCGGCTTGTTACCCCGTCCCCCTCCGGCCGGGGTTCCTCCGGCGCCGCACGCGCTGGGTGTTCGTGGTGGTCACCGACCTCGTGGAGGGCGAGCTCCGGGGCGCGTTGGCAGGTCACGACGTCGAGTTCGTCCAGGATCGCGGCCAGGAGCGCCTCTACGTCGTCTGGCCCACGGCCCGTCCCCAGGGCCCGGACCGCATGGCTTAAGTGTCGCCATGGGCAAGGGGAGGTGATGGCGCGAACCAGCAAGCTCCCCGGAACCAAGCACCTGATGCGTGGCCTGGACGCGCTCCTCGGCGGTCTGACCGTCGGCGAGCAGGCCCGGCGCGGGGACACCTGGAAGGCTGCCGGTGTTGCGCTCACCCTGGCCGTCCCGCTCCTCTGGAAGAAGCGCCTGGGCGCCTTCGCGTTGGCCGGGCTGGCCGCCGTGCTCTCGTACTACTTCTTCGACGAGTTCCATGAGCCCGAGGTCGTCACGACCCCGATCGAGGCCCCCGCTGACCCGTCGCTGAACTGACCAACGTGCCGACGGTGCGCCCGCCGGAACCGGGCTGGAAGGCCCCGTCGAGGAGGGCGACCACTATCGCCGCTGGCCTCGATCACCGCGTCGACGCCGAGGATGCCGGCCGGTCCCTTGCCGATGCTGGAGCCACAGCCACCTTCCGGCGTCGAGCACGATCGTCAAGCCTGACGGCGTCGCCGTCCGGTGAGGAGCACGGCACCGAGGAGGCCCAGGAGGGCTGTCCCGGCCCCCAGGGGCACCCCGTCGGTCTCCTCGCTGGCCGCCTCGATGGGCAGATCACCGGCGGCCGGCAGGTCGACGCTGAGCCCGCCCGCCGTGCCATGGCTGACGTCGATGACGTAGGAGGCCTGGGGCTCACCGATCAACCGGATCGTGTGCTCGCCCATCTCGTCGGCTTGGAACCCGACGACGTGCTGGCGGCCGGCTGGGTCCAGGGGCTCGAAGCTGGCCACGATGTCGCCGGAGGGGTCCTCGACGACGATCTCGAGGAGCTTGCCCTCCACGATGGCCGTCACGGCGAAGGGCAGCTCGGTCTCGTTGACCTCGATGGTCTCGGTCGCGAGGGCTGTCCCGGGGTCGGTATCGACCGCCGACCAGAGGACCCCTGCCCTGGCCTCGTGGAAGGGCACCACCGGTGCGGTCACGTTCCCGCCGGCCTCGGCTCGTCTCAGGGCCTCTGCCACGGCTTGGTGGACCTGGAGCCGGCCCCAGCCGTAGTCGACGTCGTCGCCGGCCAGGCCCCAGTCCTCGGTGGTCGAGGTCAGGATCTCTCGCACCTCGTCGGGCGAGAGGGCCGGGTTGGCATCCAGGACGAGCGCGGCGGTGCCAGCGGCGAAGGGGCTGGCCATGCTGGTCCCGCTGAAGGCCACATAGCCGTCCTCCGTCCCCGCCTCGGTGCTCATGATGGACACGCCGGGCGCCGCGATGTCCGGCTTGACCCGGCCGTCGGTGGTCGGGCCCCGGCTGGAGAAGGTGGCCAGTTGGAACCCGAAGCTGGCTGAGATCACCTGGTCGGCTGGCGTCCCGGTGGCCGCCGGGTCGTCGACACCGAGGGGGTCCAGCATGGCGCCGGTCGCCAGGATCCCGCGGGCCGCGGCCGGGACGGTGATGGTCCGCCGCTCGGGCCCGCCGTTGCCGGTGGATTTGAAGTTGACCACGCCGGCCTCCCAGACCTCGTCGACGGCCAGCTCGAGGCTGGTGGTCCCGTCGGTGGCTGTGCCGAAGCCGAAGCTGATGGTCGAGACGTCGATGCCGTAGGTCTCCTTGTTCTCGACGATCCACTCGTACCCCTCGATGGCCAGGGAGAGGCTCGATTCGCCGCTGCAGGCGAGGGCCACCACGACGACCACGGAGCACTCCGCTTCGCTGTCGACGATCTTGATCCCCACGATCCCGGCTCCCGGCGCCACGCCGGTGTGCTTGGGGTCGACATCGCCGGTGCCGGCCGCGATCCCGGCCACGTGCGTCCCGTGGCTGCCTGAGTCGTAGGCTTCCTCCTTGCCGTTGGCCACGTCGAAGAAGTGGATGATCTTGCCGTCGTCGAGGCCTTCGTGCCCGCCATCGAACCCGGTGTCGAGGATCGCGATCGTGACGTCCTCGGCCGTGTACGCGGTCTCGTTCCCGTCCCGGTCGCCGGTGATCGAGAGCTGCTCCTGGACCGCGTCGACACCCATGCTGGCCGTGGCGGTGGCCAGCTCGGGCGTGCCCTTGCGGTCCAGCTCGATCTGCCGGACCTCGTCGAGCTGGCCCAGGCGCAGGGCCTGGTCGTAGGTCAGCTCGCCGGCGTAGCCCGGGATGATGTGGTAGGTGAAGGTCGGGTCGACGGGACCGATCGCTGCTTCGACGGCAGCAAGCCCGGCTTCGGTGGCCGTGTCGTGGGTGAAGACGACGATGACCGGGAGGGGTGACCCGGCGACCTGCTGGTAGCTGGCTTCGAGATCGTCGAACACCTTGTCGCCGTCGGCGTCGTTGACCGCGGTGGCGTGGGGGAGCCGTTCCACGAGCTCGCGCGCCCAGGGCGCATCGCTCCCTGGAGCCTCCAGGGTGTTGGCCGCAGGGACGGTTGCCTCGTTCAGGCCGGTGAGCCCGGTGGCTCCCGGGAGCCCGGCCAGCAGGATCAGGACGATGGTGACAGCCCAGCCTCGCACATCTCTCGCCTCGCCAGGGAGTGACATACCCGGGTCAAGAACCTTCCGGCGTGCTGGCCGTCACACCCTTGAGGCTGCCGGGGGTTGGACCCTCGATGGACGCGACCCCAACCTGGCTGCTCTGGACCGTCGTCGCTTGGGTGGCCCTGGCGGGCTTGGGCGGCCAGGCGGTCCGGGCGCAAGACGGGGGCCACGCCGAGATCACCATCGAGGCCCGGGAGCAGGGATGCCCCCAGGGCCACCGTTGGTGCCTGGTGGCCACCGAGGGCAACCTGTCCACCCTCGAGCAGGGCCAACGGATCGAGATCACGCTGGTCAACCAGGGGAACAGCGGGCACCAGCTGTCGGTCGCCCACGGCGAGGATCAAGACCCCGACCACGAGGACACGCCCTCCGCGGCCGCGTTCTTCACCATCGACCGGGTCCCGGCCGAGAGGTCGGCCACGGGCACGTTGGAGGTCCCTGAGGAGGCCAAGGCCCTCTACCTCTGGTGCGACGTTCCGGGCCACGAGCAAGGCGGGATGTGGATCGAGGTCCCGGTCACCGAGACCGAGCGCGTTCCTGGGGAGGATAGGTCCACGCCGGTGGGGGCAACGGTCGCGCTGGTCTCGATCGGCCTGGCGGGCCTGTGGCGGGCAGAGGCCGGCCGGCGCTGATGGGCTACCTCGCGGTCGCCGGGACCATGGACGCGTACACCGGGTACGCGCTGGGCCGATCCCACGTCGTCGCCGACCACGCCAGGTGGACCGTCCCGTCGGGCCCCTGGTCGACCCAGACGTAGTCGAGCAGGCGCCGGTCCTGCTCGCCGGTGCAGGCCGGGCCAAGCACGCAGATGTTGCCCTCGTGGACCGTCCCGGTGAGCTTGCGGGTCTCGACCTGGGGCTTGGCGGTCTCGGCCCCGGTGACGTGCGCAGCGTGGACGTGCCAGTCGGCGTCCAGGTCCGTGTCGCTGGGCATCCCCTGGGCGTGGGCATCGTACCAGAGCAGCGCCAGCTCGCCGGGGGCAAGGGCGCGGGCGAAGGGCATGGCTTGGGTGCCGTCCGAGAGCGCCAGGGCCTTGCTCGTCCACGTCTGGCCGTCGTCGTGGGAGACCCCCACGTGCGTGACCGAGCGGCCGTCGGTCTCCTGGGCCCAGGTGAAGTAGACGAGCCCAGCCGCGTCGATGGTCAGGCTGGTCAGCGCCGACCCCATCTCGCCCTCCAGGCCGAACATCTCGACCCGCTCCCAGGTCTCACCCGCATCATGGCTGGCCAGCAGGTAGAAGGTCCCGTTGGCGTAATCGTACTCGATCGGCTGGGCCTCATCCTCCTCGTAGCGGACGATGTAGAGGTCCTCCCCATCCTGGCTGATGGCCATGTTCGACTGACCGGCGTAGTTGATCTGCGGGTCGATGCGTTGGGGTTGGCTCCACGTCTCCCCGTTGTCGGTGCTGACCGTGTGGTACATCCCCTTGTTGACCTCGGTGTCGAGGGTGCCCTCCTGGCTGGGCAGGCCGGCCAGGATCGGAGCCGCCGCCGGGTCCAGCGCCTCGACCGTGATGTGCACGATCCCATCGCCGATCGGCTCGATCCAGTGCCGATGCATCAAACCGGGGACCCGGGGGACGTTGACCGGTGTCCAGCTATCGCCCTGGTCGGTGGACTTGAACACCTGGAAGGTCAGACCGAACACGTTGGCCGCGAAGACGGTCCCGTCAGGACCGACGGCCACATAACCGTCGTTGCTGGATTCGTTGGCGGTGCCTGGCGGCGTGATGTCTGTCCACGTCTGGCCGTCGTCGGTCGATCGCCAGACCCTGTTGACGTTGCGCTCCCCGTCGGGGGTCTGGGCCGTGCCCACACCCTCGACGTAGAGGGTCCCGTTGGGGCCGGTGTCGATCACGGGCTCGGCGCCCGGCCACCGCGTGGAGATGTTGACCGGAGGGGACGTCGACAGGCCCTGGGACCCCCCCGGAGCATCATCCGGGCGATCGTCGGGGCCTGCATCGCCCAGGCACCCGACGGTCAGGAGGCAGGTGGCCAGCAGGATCGCGGCGGCTCCTCGCATCGTGGCAGGCAAGCGTGTCGCTCAGGAAAAGCGTACCCACCGCTGCGGGGCCCGCGGTTCGGGACCTACCCCATGGCTTCGGCCAGACGGCTGAGCTGGGCGAAGTCCATCTGGGGGGCCTTCCGGCAGGCCTGGACCCCGGGGGTCAACCCGACCTGGTTGGTCATGAACCGGGTGAGCTGGTCGGGCTCATCCAACGATACCAGGAGGGCTAGCCCGCCGTTCTCGCCGTTACGGCGCATGATGCCGTCGACCTCGCGGCGGGCCTTGAGCCGCCCCTCGACGCTCTCGATGTGACCTGGATGGACGTCGACCAAGATAAGGGAGACCACGACATGATATGACACGTTCTTCGCATATCAACCCCTTGGTCCGGCCCCTTAAGGGGGACCGCTGGGACCCCTGGAACCCGTGGGTGTCCCTGGCGGCCGGGACCGGGGAACCAAGAAGTACCATCAGGCCGCTGGACGGCCATGAGGAGGCTTGCAGGGGCTCTGGCCCTGATCATCCTGACCGCTGGGTGCATCGGGGCGCCCGACGACGCCGGGACCGACGCTGACCAGCTCGAGGGCAGCACCCTCGACGGCGACCTGGAGGTCGCCAAGACCCTCGCCACGGAGGCCGGCAACGCGACCTTGGCCACACCACCGGTCTGGGAGACCGGCCAGTGGTGGACCTACGAGGTCCGGGACCTGTCCAAGGAGGAAGCGATCACCGCCACCCGGGTCGTCGTGGGGCAGCAGGACGGCCAGTACCTGGTCGGGATGCCTGCCGAGGCGTGGATCGACGACCTTCTGATCCTCCACCTGCCGGGCTTCACCGAGGTCTCGGCCACCGACCTCTCCTTCGAGGTCCACGATGCCATCTTCAAGCCCTTGGACTTCCCGTTGACCGACGGCAAGACCTGGGAGACCGGGTTCCATCAGGCCATCGCCGACGGTGGCCTGGAGGCCACCGCCACCGTGACCTCACCGACCACCGCCGACGTCGAGCTGCTGGGGCCGGGCGGCCACATCCAGCTCACATACGACGCCGAGGTCGGCACCATCACCTGGTTCGAGATGGAGAGCTACCCCACCGGCCAAGGCATGACCTTCGAGGTCGTCGACCACGGCACCGGGTACGAGGGCGACGTGCGCTTGGCCTACCAGCAGGACGTCGTCCTGCTCCAGACCCACGTCGGGAGCGTCGTCGACGCCATGGCCCTGGGTCCGGCCCCACCCATGCGCACCGTGACCGTCGACGGGGCCTACGACCGGATCACCCTGGCCACCCTGGTCGGCGACCTGCCGGTCGGTGGGCCTGAAGCGCCGATCCAGAAGGGCGTCTACGGTCTCCGCGTCGAGGCCCCCACGGGCGAGACCATCGAGCACGTGACCACGCCGACCGATGGCCCCGGGTACCACGAGCGCTACACGCACCTGGACCATCCCAACGGCGATTGGACCATCACGCACCTGGGCGCCGGGGCCGGGATCACGTTGGTCGAGGGGATCGCCTACCAGGCCTACGAGGTCAGCCTACCGAACGGGCCGGTCCTCTCGGCCGTCGACGGTCAGTAGACCTGGCCGCCGATCTCCCGGTAGGCCTCGAACGGCTGGTCAGGGTCCAGGCTGGTCTCGGCCTCGCCGATGAAGAGCAGGCCCTTGTCGTCGGCGGCGATCTCCCAGAGCTCGTCGGTCACCGGGCCCTCCATGAACCCTAGGGCCTCGGCAGCCGAGGCCGGCGCGGCTGTGATCACCGCACCCAGGCCGGACCAGTAGATGGCACCGTAGCACTGGATGCAGGGTTCGCAGCTCGCGTAGAGGATCAGCTCCTCGTGCTCGGTCCCTGCCAGGTCGTGGGTGCCCAACCGTGCTTGGGCGTCCCGGATCGCGACGATCTCGGCGTGCGCGGTGGAATCGTGGGACTCGACGACCCGGTTCCAGCCGACACCGACGACCTCCAG
>CAYXGD010000091.1:0-7951 GCA_964464425.1 uncultured Thermoplasmatales archaeon | reverse complement strand
CCCATGTCCCAGGCCCGGGCCACGAAGACGTCGGTCCTCGAGGCACGGGTCGGGTCCTCCTCGCCTCGGTTGGGCGAGAGCACGGGCACGGCCACGACGTCCGGTTGGAGGTGGGCCATCTCGACGAGCAGGTCGAGGGCCAGGACATCAGCGCACACGAGCGCACCGAGGCGGGCCCCCTGCACGTCGACGACCGAGAGCCCCTGGCTGGGCCGGATCCCCGCCTTGCGTTCAGGCTCGGTGGGGCGGATCTTGCGCTGCCGGTGGACGATCTCGCCCCCGTCGGCGACGACGGCGGTGTTGTAGGCGTCCTCGCCGTCGAGCTCGGGGACGGTGGCGACCAGCGCGCCGTCGATCTCGGCGCTGGCGTCGACCACCGCGTCCTCGACGAACGTGAGGGGTTCCAGGGTCTCGGGCGCCGGCATCTCGTCGGCCGGCTTGTAGAAGTACTCGGGGAGGACCGCGATCCCGCCGTCGGCTACGGCGCGGGCGGCCTTGGCTAGGATCTCGGGCACGTCCCGGCGGGGGTCGGTCGGGTGGGCGTGCTGGACGGCCACGACCTTGGGCCCGGGCTCGGGGCTCATGCGCCCACCTCCTGCAGGAAGCTGAGCACGGTGTCCCAGTACCAGGCTTCGTCGACCAGGTCGAAGTAGGTGTGGCCGCCGGTCTTGGTGAGGTGGACGCGGACCTGGGGGTTGGTGCGGGCGGCCTCCCGCATCACGTAGGCGTGGAGCGCGGGGACGATGGGGTCGTCGACGGCGTGGAGGACCAGCGTGGGGATCCGGAGCTCGTTGATGTGGAACCGGGGTGAGGCCTTGTAGGAGAGCTCTGCCATGGTCAGGCCCAGGCTGGCGGCGACCTTGGCCATGTAGGCATCGAAGGTCTCCTGATCGCGCCCGGTGACGTGGCGGAGCAGCGTCTGGAAGGCGTGGTAGGGCACGTGGAAGGCGTGGCTGCGAGGCGGGTGGGTCGACAGGAACCGGATGGCCCACTCGAGGTCGGCGAAGGGGTTGATCGCCAGCACGCCGTCGACGCTTCCCTGGGCGTGCTGGGGGGCCAGGAGCGAGGCGGCGGCCCCCAGGCTCTCACCGGCCAGGACGACCTGGGTGACCCGGTCGTCGGCCTTGAAGTCCTGGGCGATGTGGGCGAGGTCGTAGCTCTCGAGGTACCCGCCGGTGGATCGGTGGTTGCTGGAGTGCCCGAACCCGCGAAGGTCGATGGCGCAGAGGTGGGCGTCGGTCTCCTCGTGGAGCCGGAGGACCTTGTCCCGGGTGCTGGCCGCGTCCTTGGTCGCGAAGGTCCCGGGTGCGAAGACGACCAAGGGGGCAGGCCCTTCACGCATGCTGACCCAGCAACCGACGTCGACGCCGGCGTGGCCCTCCAGGTGGCTGAAGACGAAGGGGTCTGGGTAGGGCTTGGCTCGGTGCATCATGTCCCGGCCGATCTCGGTGTTGAGGGCCAGGTAGTCGACCGCGCTCCGGAACAGGGTCCAGAGGTAGCGAGGGTTCTCCTCCAGACGGCGACCCTGGGGTTCCCCCAGGTCCGAGGCCTCGTCGTCGGGCGCCACGAGGTAGGATGGCCCGCCAAGGGGTATGAAGGCCACGGCTTGGGGCCGCGACCTGGGAGGAGGACCGGCGCCCAGGGCGTCCCTCGGCAGGACCCCTGGCCACAGGGGCCCAGCCTGGGATCCATGTCCCCTACCCCGAGGGCTCATGAAGGACGACCGCCTCAGGGAGGCCAGATGGCGCTGACCGACACCCAGCTCCTGTTGGCCGGCGGGACCGTGCTGGCCGCCGTGGTCCCGGCAGGCGCGTACGCCGCCTGGGTCCGGGGCCAGGAGCGCTACGAGCGTGAACCGTGGTCCCAGGTGCTCAAGGCCTTCGCATGGGGTGGCACGGGCGGGATCGTGCTGGCCCTGATCTTCGAGATCCTGCTGGGCGCCCGCCCCGACGCCGTGGCCCAGCTGGGCATCTCGTCGGCGATCTTCGCCTCGGTCCTGGTCGCACCGGTGGTCGAGGAGGCCACCAAGGCGATCGGGTTGCGATGGGTCGACGACCCGTACGTCGAACCCGAGGATGGCCTCGTGTACGGGGCCGCGGCCGGGTTCGGGTTCGCAGCCACCGAGAACCTGGCCTACGCGGCCGGCGCCTACCTCGCCGAGGGCACCTCGGCGCTCGTGATGACCCTGCTCCTCCGGACCTTGTCCAGCGCGTTCCTGCATGGGACGGCCTCGGCCATCGTCGGGTACGCCATCTGGCGCAAGAAGGCCGGCGTGGGCGACACACGAGGTGTCCTGACGTTCTACCTGATCGCCGTCGGCCTCCACGCGGCGTTCAACCTGGGCGCCTCCCTGAACCTGCTGCTGACGTTCCTGGTCGTCGCGTTGCTGGCCATCTACGGGTTCAACCTGGTCCGCAAGCGGATCCGGGAGCTCGACGAGGCCGTCGGTCCGATCCCGCGGGGATGACCCGGGTCACGGCGGCAGGTCGGGGTGGCGTGGCGGCCCGATGGGTCCGATCTCGTCCGGGGTCGGGGCTGGCGGTTGCCGGTGGTCGGCCCGGCCGGTCTCTGGATCGGGGAGGGTGAAGTGGAACGTGACCCCCGGTCGATCCCCTTGGGTTGGCCAGATCTTGCCGCCATGCCGGTTCACGACCCGTTTGCAGACCGCCAAACCGATCCCCTCGCCAGGGTACGCGCCCCGTTCGTTGAGGCGCTGGAAGATACCGAAGACGCGCTCGGCCTGGTCTGGCGCGAAGCCGACACCGTTGTCGGCCACCGTGATCTCGTGGTAGGTCTCCCGGGGTTCGGCACCGATGTGGATCCGGGGCGGCACGTTCTCACGGCGGAACTTGAGCGCGTTGTGGATGAGGTTCTGGAAGAGCTGCCCGATCTGGATGGGGTCGCCGTGGACGGTCGGCAGCGGGTCGTGGGTGATCTCGGCGTCCTCCTCCTCGATCCTGAGCTGTAGCGTATCGAGGGTCTCCTGGAGGACCTTCTCCAGGTCGACCTGCTCGAACCCCCGGCCCACGGTGTCGACCTTGGCGAACTCGAGCAAGCCCCGGATGAGCTGGCGGATCCTATGGGCCCCCTCCAGCGCGAACCCCATGTACTCGTGGGAGGCCTCGTCCAACCGGTCCCCCTCCCGATCCTCCAGGAGCTGGAGGTAGCTGACGATCATGCGGATCGGCTCCTGGAGGTCGTGGCTGACGACGTAGGCGAACTGCTCCCACTCCTCGTTGGACCGCTGGAGCTGACGTGCGTAGGCCTCGATCGCGGTCTCGGCGGCCCGGCGCTCGGTCAGGTCCCGGGTGACCTTCGTGAACCCGATCACCTCTCCACGGTCGTCGGGGACCGCGGTGATGACGACGTTGGCCCAGAAGCGGGACCCGTCCTTGCGAAGGCGCCAGCCTTCGTCCTCGACCCGGCCTTCCCGGGTGGCGATCTCCAGCGCGGCGCTGGGCTTGCCGGCCTGGACGTCGGCCTCCAGGTAGAACCGGGAGAAGTGGTCACCCAGGATCTCCTGCTCGGTGTACCCCTTGATGCGCTCGGCGCCTTCGTTCCACGTGGCGACGTGGCCGTCGGGGTCGAGCATGAAGATGGCGTAGTCCTTGACCTCGGAGACCATCCGCCGGTAGAGCTCGTCGCTCTGCTGGCCCGGCGATGCGCCGTTGCGGCTTGCCTCCTGGCCCGTCCCAGGGGCGTCCCGAGGCATCTTCCTCATTGGACCGCCGGCCACTCTTAAGCCTTCAACCCATCGGACCTGGCGGTTCAGGAGCCCGCGGCCTCGGCTGGGTCGACCTGGCCGTACCAGATCGTCGGCTTGGCCGGGTCGGCCACCGTGTCGGTCCAGGTGACGTGGCTGGCGCCGTCGGCGTCGACGTCGACCTCGAAGAAGTCCAGCAAGCGGCGATCCTCGCTGCGACCGTCCAGCACGCAGCCGAGCCCGCTGGTGCAGATCGGCCCTTCGTGGATCGGGGCCTCGGTCAGGCGGGTCACCGTGACCTGCTCGGCTGTGCTGCCGTTGCCTGACAGCTGGAAGCGCGCGTGCATCGGGTACCAGGTGCCCTCGATCTGGTCGGGGTCGCCTTGGCCGGGGGTCTCGTACCAGACCACGGCCACCGTCCCGTCCTCGTTGGCGGCGGTCCACGGGAACACGGCCGTGCTGTTGGGTGTGGAGAGCGTCACGGGGCCCTGCCAGCTCTGGCCGGCATCGGTGGTGGTCAGGGCCTTGATCGTGACGGTCCCGTTCGCTCGTTCAGCGTAGGCGTACGTGTAGTGGCCTTGGCCAGCGACCGAGAGGCTGTTGAACACGAAGCTGGCCGGGCCCTGGGCATCGGGCACGTCGATGCGCTCCCAGGCCATGGGCTGGCCGGTTTCGGTGACAACCACGGAAAGCTCGTTGCCCTCCTCGCCGCCGACGCACGGGATGAGGATCTGGCCGGCCGCGCGGTCGATGGCCATGTCGGCCTGGCTGCAACCGGGCAGCTGGACATCCTCGAGGAAGGTCTGGCCGCCGTCGGTCGAGCGGGCCACGCGGAACCCGGTCGTCGTCTGCAGGTACTTGACGTAGACCTCGTCCTCGCCGGCGCCCTGGATCCACGGCCGGTCGGTCCCCGGCAGGCCAGCAGCGCTCTGGGTGGCTGTCCACGTCTCTCCGCCGTCGTCGCTGGCCGAGACCCCGTTGGTGGCCAGCATCGAGAGGTCGGTGAAGTACACCCGGCCCGCCTCGTCCTGGCTGAGGTCGCCCTCGACCCCCGGCACGGCGTTGCGGTAGGGCGTGAACGCGTCGGCAGGGTGCGGCAGGTCGAGGTCGACCAGTTGCCAGTGGGCACCGTCGTCCGTCGAGCGCCAGATGTAGGACTGGCCAGCGTCCCCCGGCGCGTCGGTGGGATCCTCGATGTACCGGGTGAACCCGCCGGCCCCGGTGATCAGGAGGGCCCCGTCGTCCAGCGCTAGGATGCTGGGTTCGCCGCTCCAGCGATCCTCGACCTGCACGCTGCGGACGACCTCCTCGGCCACCGGCGGCAGATCTGGGATGTCGGCGGCGCTTTGCTCCTCCAGGGTCTCGTCGGGGCTCGCTCCCAGGCAGCCGGCGGTCACCAGCAGGCCGACCAGGAGGATGAGCCAGGCGGGTCGGGTCACGGGCCAGCAGGTGCCCTGCGGGGTCAAAACCGTTCGGGTGCCACCGGCACCAGGGCTCCCCGGGTCAGCCCGACCGACCGCTCTCACCGTTGGACCAGCGGTCCAGCAGGCCGCGGACCTTCTCCTTCTGGGCCCCGGAGAGCGTCTCGTCGCCGTCCAGGAGCTCCTCCATGGCGTCCCGTTCCCAGCTCGAGATCCGGCCGTCGGCCAGCATGCGCTTGAGGTTCTGGACCATGCCGTGGGGCAGGAACTGGAGGCGGTCGTCGAGGATGTCGGTGCGGAGCTCGCGCTGGAGCTCGGCGACCCGGGTCTCGATCACGCCGAACTGCTCCTCGGTGAGGTCACCGTCGAGCAGGAGCGAGCGGGCCCGGGCCTTCCGGGTCTCCAGGAACGCCTCGCACTCCCCCGGGTTGCTGCGGGTCTCCTCGAACCCCGTCTCGAGGGCCTCCAGCTCGTCCTGGAGCCGGGCGCGCTCCCGGCGTCGGCGGGCGACACCGATGATCCCGCCGCCGAGCGCCACCGCCAGGCCGAGCAGGCCGAAGGTCATGTCCTGGTTCTCGCGCTGGAAAGCGACCTCCAGCGCGTTGGGCTCGGTCCCGCCGACGTCGAAGACCTGGGTCGTGGACGCCGACTGGCCACCATCGCTGGCCACCATGAACCGGGCGGTGTGCTGCCCGGTGGTGTTGTAGGCGTGGGTGAGGACCGGATCGTCCTGCCACGGCGTCTCGGCCCCGTCGCCCCACACGGCCTTGTACCGGGTGATCGGGCCTTGCACGCCGGCCTGGCTCTCCGAGAGGTTGACGGTGACCGTCTCCCCAGGCCCGGGGAAGGCCTCGCTGACGTCGGGCTCGGTGACAGGTGAGGCCTCGGTCTGCCCGAGGATCGAGAGGGTCCACCCCTCGGAGGGCGTGGCGGCCAGGAGCCCGTCGCCGACCGAGAACGAGATGATCTGGGGTGGGGACCAGGTCCATGCGACGTCGCCGGTCTCGCGCTCGTAGGCGAAGAGGGTCCCGTGCACCGCCTGGGTATCGGAGGTGGCCGTGTAGACGCGGTCGGCCGTGACCACCGGATCCTCGTCGAAGCGGCGGTCCTCGGCCGGTTGGAGCGTGGTCGCCCAGCGCGCGTCAGGGGCGTCGGCATCGATGCGGTAGATCGTCTGGGCTGACGTCGTGAAGAGGTACCCGTCGGCGATGGAGACGCCGGTCCCGGCGGTGTCCCCCGGGTCGAAGTCCTCGGCGCCGAGCGGTCGCTGCCAGAGGATCTGGCCGGTGCCGGGGTTGAGCGCGCTGAGCCCTCCCGAGACCGTGGCTTGCCCTTCGCCGTCGGCCTGGGAGGTCGCGCCGAGCTTGGCGTAGACGACGCTCCCCTCCGCGGCGGGATCCCCGAACAGCAGGGCTTTGGGAGCTGGTTCGGCGCCGGGCCCGCCGAGGAGCTCGCCTTCGCCCCAGGACATGGTCGTGCTGGCCTGGGACCAGAGCGTATCCCCGCTGGTCTTGTCGAGGCCGCGGATCACGGTCCGAGCCTGGCCGCCGCTCATGCTGGTGGCGGTGTCCGGTGGTTCCAGGTCGCCACCGCTGCCTTCGACGGTCTGCACGACGACGACGGGGCCGACCTCGGCCAAGCCCACCGGCCAGGTGAACTGGGCCGACTGGCCGCCCTCCAGGCCGAGCTCCTGGCCGACGGCGTCCTCGGCCATGCGGCCCGTATCGCGGGTCCAGCTCCAGAGGATCTTGCCCGTGTCCGCGTCCAAACGAGCCACGAAGGCGGTCAGGGCCAGCAGGGTGTCCTCGTCCTCCTCGGTGGCGACCTCGCGCTGCTCCTCGCAGGCCAGCGTCAGGGCGCCACCGGCGATGACCATGTACCGGCACTGGGCCTCGACGGGCTCCTGGACGCGGGGTTCCCATGCCCAGGTCCACAAGGGGCCGTCACCGGTCAGGGTGTAGGCTTGGACGGTCCGGTAACCGGCGACGTAGAGGCGATGCCCGTCGGTGGCGACGTGGACCCTGGTATCCGCCCCTGGGACCCGGTCGATCTCGACCCGTTGGGTCACCTCACCGGTGTCGACATCGATGGCGACGACACCGGCCGCCGCATCGGGCTCGTCGCGGGTGGCCTCGTGGGCGACGTAAACCGTACCGTCCAGGATCAGGGGCGGGCTGTCGCTTGGCGTGCCCGGCAGCGTGACGTTCAAAGCGACGTCAGGCCACGCGGGCCCGGCCTCAGGCAGAGCGCCGGTGCCCTGGGGGTCCCCTCGCGGCATCATCCACGGTGTGGACCCTGCCATGGGGGCGATCACCAAGACCGCGATCAGGCCCAGCAGGATGCCGTGGCCTGGGGATCTCAACCTTCCCAAGGTCTCCGCCTCGCCGTCCAGTCCGTCTGGGAGTACTTAAGACGTCGGGTGCCACGTGGCTGGGCACAAGGCGGCAGGCCCGGGCACCGGGAGCTCGCGCGGCCTCCCCGCCCCACCGGCTGAGGACAAGACTTTCATAGGCGACCTCTTTGCCACGACCATGCCCGAGACCCCGGACTTCGACCTCATCCAGCCCCCCAGCGGTGGGACGATCACCGTCTCCGACGGGAAACTGGACGTCCCCGACGACCCGATCCTGCCCGTCATCATCGGCGACGGGATCGGACCGGACATCATGAACGCCGCCCAGCCGGTCCTCGAGACGGCCGTCGAGGTCGCCTACGGCGGCGAGAAGGAGATCAACTGGGTCGAGGTCCCGGCCGGCGAGGCCTCCAAGAAGGAGCACGACGACTACCTGCCCCAGGAGACCGTCGACGCCATCGCCCACTACAAGGT
>CAYXGD010000090.1:0-7968 GCA_964464425.1 uncultured Thermoplasmatales archaeon | reverse complement strand
CGAGAACCTCCAGCGCACCGGCTCGTTCAAGGTCCGCGGCGCGTACAACAAGATCGCCAGCTTGACCGACGACCAGCGGGGCAAGGGCGTGATCGCCGCGTCGGCTGGGAACCACGCCCAAGGCGTGGCCCTGGCCGCCCGGGACCTGGACGCTCGGGCGGTGATCTGCATGCCCGAGGATGCGCCTCTGGCCAAGGTCCAGGCCACCCGGGCCCTTGGCGCGGAGGTGGTCCTGGTCGGAGAGGACTACAACGCCGCCTACGACCGAGCAAGGGCCCTCGAAGAGGAGCGCGGGCTGACCTTCGTCCACCCGTACGATGACCCGCTGGTCATCGCCGGACAGGGCACCGTTGGCCTGGAGCTGGTCGAAGCCGTCGGGGACCTGGACGCCGCGGTGGTCAGCGTGGGTGGCGGCGGCCTGCTGGCCGGCGTCGCGGTGGCCGTCAAGGCCCTCTCCCCGGAGACCGACGTGATCGGCGTCGAACCTACCGGTGCCGCGTCCCTGGCCGCGTCCCTGAAGAAGGGCAGCAAGGTCCGCCTGGATCGGGTCGACACCATCGCCGACGGCTTGGCCACCAAGGAAGCCGGCGATCTCTCCTACGCGATCGCCCAGGAGAAGGTCGACCGGGTGGTGACCGTCTCCGACGATGCCATCGCCAACGCCATCCTCTTCCTGCTCGAGCGCGAGAAGAGCCTGGCCGAAGGGGCTGGAGCTGCGGCCACAGCGGCCTTGCTCGAGGGCCTGATCGGGGCGGGCACCGGGCCCGTGGCCTCGATCATCAGCGGCGGGAACATCGACGTGACCCTCCTGGAGCACGTGATCGACCGCGGCCTGGTCCGCTCCGGCCGGTTCGTGAAGTTCGACGTGCCCCTGCCCGACCGGCCAGGATCGTTGCACGACCTGCTGGGCGTGATCGCCGACGAGCAAGCCAACATCCACCGGGTCACCCACGACCACCGGGTCGCGGAGGCCGGGGTCCGGACGGTCCTGGTCCGCATCGAAGCCGAGACCCGGGGACCCGAGCACGTCGACGAGCTGCTCGAGGCTCTGGAGGATGCCGGCTACGAGGCCCGGCTCGACGATCGGCCGGCCTAAGGGGGCCCGGACGGCTACTCCGTCCAGGAGAAGCCGGGTCCGAACGCTTTTAAGGGCCACGCTTGATGGCGGCAGCGACGGCCCATGGATATCGCTGTTCTTGTGAAGGGGGTTCCCGACTTCCGGGAAGGCAAGGTTCAGTTCAAAGAGGACAACACGCTGAACCGCGGTGCCACCCCCACGGTCCTGAACCCCAACGACAGGTTCGCGCTGGAGGCCGCGCGAGAGCTCAAGGTCAAGCATGGGGCCACGGTCCACGTGATCTCCATGGGACCCCCGAACTACGCCAAGATCCTCCAGGAGGCCATGGAGGTCGTCGGCGACCACCTCTACCTCCTCTCCGACTTCAAGCTGGCCGCCTCGGACACCTGGGCCACCGCCCACGCGCTCTCCACGGCGATCCGCAAGATCGGCGACATCGAGCTCGTCCTGGCCGGGTTCAAATCGGCCGACGGCGAGACTGGGCAGACCGGGCCGCAGACCTCGCTCATGCTCGACATGCCGATCCTCACCCATACGATGACACTGACCGTGTTCCCCGAGGACGGCCGGTTCGAGGCCGAACGGCTCGTCGCAGACGAGATCGAGGTGTGCGAGGGCCCCCTGCCTGCGTTCATCGTCACCGACCCGGCCTTCGAGGCCGAGTTCACCAAGGCCAGCGAGCGGCTGACCCTGCTCGACATCGAGGCCGAGCAGACCGAGCGCGTCGCCGAGGTCCGCCAGGCCATGGAGACCGACGAGGCCGACCCCGACCGGCTGACGACCTGGGACGTCGAGGCCCTGGGCATCCCCGAGGACCGGGTGGGCCTCAAGGGCTCGCCGACCATCGTACGCACGGTCGACCCGATCCCGGCCCCACCGTCCGAACGGGAGGCCGAGATCCTCGACGGGGACGACCCTGACGACGTGGCCAAGCTTGCTGAGATCATCATCGAGAAGGGGGGTCTCCGATGAGCCTCCCCGACGAGCTGCCCTACGAGATCCGCCAGGGTGGCGACTACCGGGACATGTGGGTCTACTGCGAGTCCCGGGACGGTAAGCTCCTGGACGTCAGCCTGGAGATGCTCGGCAAGGCCCGGGCGCTGATGGACGACTACAACGACGAGTACGACGCCGAGGAGAACGTCGTGGCCGTCATCTTGGGTCCGGAAGCGCCGCTTCTCGGCAAGGAGGCCATCGAGCACGGCGCCGACATCGCCTACGTCGCCGAGCACGACGAGCTCGAGGTCTTCCGGCTGTGGCCCTACACCCGCGTGGTCGCCCACGCCGCCTTGATGACCGACGGCTACAAGGACTACGACAAGCCGCGCTACTTCCTCTTCCCGGCCAGCAACAACGGTCGTGACCTGTCGGCCACCGTGGCCGGCCGGTTGGACACGGGCCTGGCCAGCGACTGCGACGAGCTGTACATCGAGGACGTCGAGATCAAGCACCGGTTCAAGACCGGCGGTGACCCGGAGATGTTCGAGCGGATCCTCCACATGGTCCGACCGGATTTCTCGGGGTTCGAGCACTCCACCATCCTGTGCCTGGACAACCAGGACCGGGACTTCCACCCGCAGGCCTGCTCGGTGATCCCGGGCGCCTTCGATGTGCCCGAGCCCGACACGACCCGGGACGGGAAGATCCTCAACATCCCGGTCCAGCTCGAGGAGAAGGACACCCTGGTCACGGTCAAGGAGCGCAGGAAGCTCGACACCGGCGTCGACCTGAGCAAGGACGACACGGTCGTGGCCGTCGGCCGGGGGATCAACGACGATCCCAGCCACGGCCTGCGCCTGGGCGCCGACCTGGCCAAGCTCCTCGACGGCGGCTACGGGCTGTCGCGGGGCATCATCACGGCCAACTACGAGGTCGAGGCCGGCGTGGCGCAGTACGTCGACGAGGAGCGGCAGATCGGCGAGACCGGCCAGGTCGTCGAGCCCGAGCTCTACATCGCCGCCGGGATCTCCGGTGCGGTGCAGCACAAGAGCGGGATGGACAACAGCGAGTTCATCATCTCGATCAACACCGACCTCGAAGCCCCGATCAAGGACTTCTCGGACGTCTTCGTCCACGGTGACCTCTTCGAGGTCATCCCGAGGCTCATGAAAGAGGTCGAGCGACTCAAGGAGGGTAAGGAATGACCGAGCACTACGAAGCCGTCGTCGTCGGCGCCGGGCCGGCCGGCCTGGCTGCGGCCATGGAGCTGAGCAACCAGGGCGTCCAGACCCTGGTCCTCGAACGCGGGAAGTACCCCGGGGCCAAGAACAGCACCGGCGGGATCCTCTACGGTCAGACCAACACCCCGTTCAACCTCGACAGCGTCGTCCACGACTTCCACGAGGAAGCCCCGGTCGAGCGCACCGTCGACGACTACCTCTTCCACTGCATGGCCGACGACAAGGTCAAGAGCTTCGACCTCTCCGGCCTGCACCATCACGAGCACCAGTGGAGCTACACGGTCTTGCGCGCCAAGTTCGACAAGTGGCTGGGTGAGCAGGCCCACAAGGCCGCCCGGGAGCACGGCGGCGGCCTGTTGACCGAGGTCACCGTCGAAGGCCCGCTCTTCGACGAGGAGACCGGCAAGATCAAGGGCGTCCGCACCGCCGAGCTCGACCCGATCACCGCTGACCTGGTCATCGCGGCCGACGGGGCGACCAGCGACATGGTCCGCCAGGCGGGCCTGCGGAGCTGGGAGAACCCCCACAAGTGGTTCCAGGGCGCCAAGGTCGTCGTCGGCCTGGAAGGCCCCGAGGCCATCGAGGATGCCTTCGACCTGGAGAGCGGTCGCGGTGCCGCCCACCTGTTCGCCGGCAACATCTTCGACGGGGTCCGAGGCGGCGGGTTCCTCTACACCAACGAGGAGACGCTATCCATCGGGACCGTGTTCCACCTGGACAGCCTGTCCGAAGCCAAGATCGAGCCTCATCGGCTCATGGACCGGTTGCTCGAGCACACCAAGGTCCAGAACTGGCTGACCGAGGACACCGAGGAGCTCGAGTACTCGGCCAAGCTGATCCCCGACGGCAAGAAGATGGTCCTCCAGCGCCCCTGGAAGGACAACATGCTGGCCATCGGCGACGCCGCCGGGCACCTGCAGGCCCAGGGCCCCATCATCAAGGGCATGAACCTGGGCGTCTCCGCCGGGATCATCGCCGCCCGGGCCTACGTCGAGGCCAAGGAGGCCGGCAAGCCCCAGCAGGCCGGCATGATCTACCAGCAGGACCTCGAGCAGAGCTACGTACCCAAGGCCGTCCAGCCGGGCAGCTACAAGCTCTCGGCCGCCCTGGCCGAGAACGGCTTCATGAACGGGCTGATGGAGTGGCTCGCGAAGAGCGCCCTTGGCCGTGCGATCATCCGCTCCGGTTGGGGCCAGCGACGCATCGAGAAGGCGCTCAACAGCCCGACGCTGGCCGGTGCCGCGCCCGACATCCGGTTCAGCTACGTGACCCTGCCCGAGGTCATCGCCGAGGAGACGGGGGATCCCGTCGCGTCCAAGGGCAAGACGGTGTTCACGCCCCGCACCCTGGACGACCGGATCGGTGACCTGGATTACGACACGGACATCGGCCACCCGCACATCAAGCTCCTCGACGACACGCCAGCGGCCAGCGGCCGCGCGGTCCATACCTGCCCGGTGTCCGACCGCGAGTCCAGCCGTGGCTGCTACCGGCTCGAGGAGGTCAAGCTGCCCGACGGTGGGACCAAGAAGGTCGTGGCCCTGGACACGCAGCCCTGCATCGAGTGCGGGACCTGCGCCATCATGGCCGAGACCGACTGGGACCACCCGCGTGGCGGCAAGGGCGTGCGCTACGAGCAGGGGTAGGCGGATCAGCCGACCAGCGCGCGCACCGCCTGGGCTGCCTGATCGGGCGTCAGCGACGGGACCTGAGCCCATGCTGGCCCGCCATCCCTGGTGACCGCGACCCGGTCGCCGTAGACGTGAGCCGCGATGAGGAAGTCCCGCGCGTGGGAGCGCCATGCATCGCCTCGTGGCCGGCGGTCGGCCAGCCGGAGCGCCTCGGCCTCTGCGAACACCTCAAGGGTCGGAGCCACACGGTCGATGATGGCCTGCCAGGCGTCCTGGTGGTCAGGCCGCTGCCGCACCTGGCGCCACCGCTCCGCATAAGCGATGGTCGGCAAGATCGCCTCCAGCGCACCCCGCGCCACAAGGCCCGCCTCTCTTGCCGCGGAGAGCTCCCGGATCAAGGGCATCGACCAGAGCGCGTTGGTGTCCAGGACGATGTTCACGCCCACCCACCTGAAGCTTTCCAGCTGTCGTCCTCTGGCTCATCGAAGATGCCCGTCTCAGCCAACGCCTCGATCGCATCTCGAGCCTCCTGGATCCGGCGCTGACGAGCGTCCTCATCCTCGAGGAGCCGGCGCAGCGCCAGGCGGATCGCCTCGGACCGGTCGGTGCCGTGCTCCTCGGCCCACGCGTCGACCGCCTGGGCGAGGTCCTCGTCGACCCGGGCCTTCAGGATGGTATCCTTGGGCACGCCCCCTAAGAGGGTGTGCCACATATTTCTTAGTTGTGTCACAGGTCCTGTCTCGGTCATCGGCCGATGGAGCAGCCGCTCGGGGATGGAGGTTGAGATGAGGGTGGCCCGGAACCACCGGGCTCCCTGCACCATGGACCGAACGTGGGGGCCTACTCAACTTCCCCAACGACGACGTCCTGGGCGCGCTCGTAGCCCTCCTCGACGCCCTCCCAGCGGTCCTCGAGCTCGTCGAGGATGCCGGGCAGGGTCGTGTACTCCATCTCCTCCAGGGGGAGGCGGTGGGGTTCGAAGGGGCCGTGCTGGCGCATGTAGTCGGTGACGTCGCGGGCCTTCTGGCGGGCGTTGTCGAAGGCCGGGTCGTCGAAGTGGTCGACCGGGCCGACCAGCTCGTTCCGGGTGGAGAGGTTGAAGCCCAGGCCGCAGACGCGCGGTGGTCCGTCGAACCGGGTGCAGGTGGAATCCTCGACGGCGACGGGCATGATCGGCCCGTTGTGGCTGCCGCGCATCCAGCCGCTGACCAAGTGCGGGAAGGCGAACGGTTCGAGGACCTCGCCGACGGCCGGCAGGCCCGACTGGGCGCGCACCAGGGCCACGGGGTCGTCCTTGCCGACGTACTCGCCGGCCACGTCGACCAGCTTCTCGGTGGAGACAGCGACCACCGGCTCCTCGGAGGGGAGCTTGTGCTCGGGCTTGGGGAAGACCCGCTTGATCACGAAGCGCTCCTTGGCGCCGATCAGGGCCAGCAGCTTGTAGGACTCCTCGGGGGTCTTGACGAAGACGCGGGAATGGTCCTTGATGTCCCAGACCTCGAAGATGAACCCCTGGTGGAGGTTCGGGTCGATGACCAGGCCGGCCGTGCTGAACGGGTCGGCGAACATCCGGTAGATGGGCAGGTTGAACGCGCCGGGCTCGGTCTTGTCCATCAGGAAGGCCAGGATGGGCTCGCTGACCCGCTTGGTGAACTCGAGCTCGGCCACGCCAGGGCCCATGCCGCGGACGTTGCCGCTGAACGCGTCGGAGAGAAGGTCCTGACCGGCCCCGTACAGGCCCAGGTCCTTGGCGACCTCGGTGGCGCTCTCGAACACGTCGAAGGCCAGGGAGTGGACCTCCTCGTTGTCGACCCCGTGATCGTGGCACATGATCAGGTCGAGATCGTCGCCCACGTGGGTCACGTGGAAGTCGTGGATGAGGTCGCCCTTGGCCTTCTTCAGGACGTCGTCGGCGGCCTCGTGGAGTTTGGGATGGGTGCGCGAGTGGCCGGGCCACCCGCCCACGTCGCACTTGATGATGCTGACGGTCACCTTGCTCATCGTGATCGTCTCCGGATATGGGTACAAGCTATAAAGGGAACGGCACGCCAGTCGAAGCGCTGGCGCCTCCAGCCCCGGGCTGAGGGCCGAGCGGGAACCTTTTGACCCAAGCTGGCGCTCGGGGCCGCGTGGAGCTCCCGCTGGATACCCTGGAGGGCGCCGAGGTCGGGCCCTGGCGGCTCTCCGTCGACGAGGCCCGCGAGGCCCGATCCCCGCACCCTGTGACCGTGCATGCCGCCGACGGGACCCGGGAGATCGTCCTGCTCGACGGGCGCACCAACCCGGGCACCGCCTGGCGCCACCCCTGGCTCGAGGCCCGCTTCGCCCCGCGGTACGAGACCGACGGTGAGGTCGTGACCTGGGACGACAAGCTGCAGCTCGAGCTGTTCACCCGCCACCTCTCCTCGGCGCTGGTGCCGGGATCCTACGTGATGCTCTCGTGCGACGGCCACCGGGACACCCTCTCGGCCCTGACCGTCGGCGTGCCACCGGCGGCGACCTGGCTGGGCTACCTTCTCTGGCAGGCCGGGGCACGGTGGTACAAGATCTGGTACTACCCGGAGGGCTGGCGCGAGGGCCACGAGAAGCTCCAAGGTAACCTGCCCCTGGACGATGAGCACAAGGCCAAAGCAACGGCCGACCGCCTGGCGGAGCTCGAGGCGTTCTTGGCCAGCGACCTGGCCGATGATTATCCTGACTGTTCCCAGCGGGCCATGGACCTGCTGGACGCGACGAGAGCTTCACGAGAAGGATGAAATAGGACCGCTCGGAGCTCTTGAAGGTTCGGCGTTCCAGAGCCGTCCCCGGCCGGATCAACCGCGTCGATGGAACGGTCAACGACCGTTTTATCGGTTCGATTATCGATCTCACGAACGGCAGGATCTTCCCTGATGCGTCCCCGTCCCGACCGTGGGGCATGGGCGGTCCCCGGGGACCCATGGGCGGCCTCCCGGGCCGCGGCACCGGTCACCACGGTCGGCGACTGGCGACCGGTCCATGGTGAACTTTCATATAGGGGACCCGCCTTGACCGCGATACTACGCCCCCTGGGCGACCCCTGGGCCACCCCAGGGCAGGT
>CAYXGD010000089.1:0-8144 GCA_964464425.1 uncultured Thermoplasmatales archaeon | reverse complement strand
GCCACGATGGCCGGCGCGCCTGAACGCGCCTTGAAGAAGTCGGTGTGGATCGTCGCGGTTCGCGACCGGCTGTCGTCCTTGGTCGGCGGGCCGGTCGCTCAGTCCAAGCCGCTTGCCCCTCAAGCTGGGCCGGGGCAGGCGGCGGACCTAAGCGCGCAGCGTTGCTGTGCCGGCTGCGCGCTTAGGGCCCACCGATGGTGTCGGGGCCGGGGACGCTGGCCTCGGCATCCCAGAAGGTGTAGGCTGGGGTCACCGTGATCGTGTAGCTTGCACCGCCACCCAACGGGGCGCCTTGGCCGCCCTGGATGGCGACCGTCACGTTCCACACGCCGGAGCCGGCCGTGGTCAGGCGAGCTTCGGCCTGCTCCTCGGCCAGGGTCCCGTTCTCGGCGCTGATCGTGGTGGCCTCGGGCTGCTCCTGGACCGTGGCTTCAGCCTCGCAGGTCCCGGAGCCGGAGGCACCGGCCGCGATGGTGAACGAGCAGTCGGTCGTCTGGTCCTCTGGGCCCTCCACCGTGACCTCGACGCTGTCGTCGCTGACCACCGCACCGTTGCGGGTCACCTCGACGGTGAAGATCCCGTTGGCCATCCCGGTCACGTTGGTGATGTTGGCCTCGAAGGTGTACTCGCCGGCGGTGCCACCGTCGGTGAGCTCCTCGAGCTCGGTCGCATCGCTCTCTTGGAACGTGACCTCGAACGAGGTGCCCGCGGTATCGTCGTACAGGAAGACGCCGACGATGCTGGCAGCCAGCACCACGACACCCACGCCAAGGATGACGCCATCGACACGGTTCACTTTCTTCGACCCCCTTCTCGAGCAAGCCGAAGGCAGAGCTCCATATCATCTTTTCTGCTGGTCACCCCGTCGTGGCAGGAGCGCTGGCTCATTCCAGGGTGGCATGCCGGTCGGACATGGAGCTCTCATCCTCCCCGAGGCGCTCCATCAGCTCGGCCACGATGCCGTCGAAGAACAGGTGAGCGGTCAACTCGAACGCCGTGCCCAACGGGGCCAGGTCGGGTTGCCGGTCCCCCGAGGGGCCAGGGAGGGCGAGCACGAGGTCGGACTGCTCGGCCAGCTCGCTCTCCTCCTCGGCGGTCACGCTGACCACCTTGGCGTCCAGATCCTGGGC
Source organism: uncultured Thermoplasmatales archaeon (assembly GCA_964464425.1). Taxonomy (GTDB): domain Archaea; phylum Thermoplasmatota; class SW-10-69-26; order SW-10-69-26; family SW-10-69-26; genus CAYXGD01. The sequence continues at coordinate 7,014 of CAYXGD010000089.1, read as the reverse complement.
GATCTTGGCGGTCAGGACCACGGAGAACGTCTCACCCGAGCCCGAGACCAGGAGGACGAGATCCTCGTCGCTGACCGGCGGTGTGGCGGTCTCACCGACGAAGAAAGGTCGGAAGCCGAGGTGGCTGAGCCGGATCGCGAAGGCCCGGCCGATGTTGCCGGAGCGTCCCCGGCCGAAGATGACGACGTGACGGGCGGCATCGAGCGCGTCCAGGAAGGCCTCGATCGCCTCCCTCGGGACGTGCTTCAGGCTCGCAGCGGCCTCCTCCTGGAGGTACCGACCCGCCTGCTCGAACCGTGTCACGTGATCCTCCTGCGCCTAGGCGCCCTGCTCGGCCACGGCCTCGAAGGTCCCGCGCCGCTCGAGGGTCTCCAGCAAGCGCTCCATCTTGATCTTCATGTGCACCGCGTCGTGCTCCACGATCGGTGAGACGCTGATCAGGGTCACGTCGAGGTCGTTCTCCATGATGACCTCCGCCAGGAGATCGAACTCCATGTCGCCCTTCTTGATGGGGATGTGGGAGACCTCGTTGCCGTTCTGGTAACGTACGCCCGTGAAGTAGAGGTAGTACTCGTCGAGGCCCAAGGCGTCGACGGCTTCGAAGACCTCCTCGAAGTCCTCCCGGGTCTTGAGCCCGCCGTTGGAGCGCGCGTGGATGTGGGCGAAGTCGATGACCGGCTTGACCCCCTCACCGATCTCCTCGCACAGCTCGATGATCTCGTCCAAGGTCCCGAACGTCTGCTGCTTGCCCATGACCTCGAGGCCCAGGTCCACCTGGTAGTTCGAATCGCGGAAGAAGTCCCGGGCCATGCTGGCGTTCATCAGGATCTTCTCGCGCGTCTCCTCCTTGGAGAGCGAGGTGTAGAAGCCCGGGTGGCAGACCACCGTGTCGGCTCCCATGACGTCGGCCATGTGGCCGCTCATGACGATCTTGTCGATCGAGCGCTGGATGACCTCCTCGTTGTCCGAGCCGAGGTTGGTGTAGTAGGGGCTGTGGACCGAGAGGCGCACGTCGAGCTCGTCGGCGGTCTGGCCGACCTCCTCGGCGTACTCCTCCTCGATCCTGATGCCGCGGGAGAACTGCACCTCCATCGCGTTCAGGCCGAGCTCGTGCACGAACTTGACGCCGTCCTTCAGGGTTCGACCCTTGCAGGACAACGGGACACCGGCTGGACCGAGATGGATCATGGATGCTACGCTCCGATCCCGGGTGGACCCGGGACCTCAGCCCCGTCGATGACGGGAGAGGTATCATCGCGTGTACCCCTTCTCGGGTATAACGATTTCGCCGACCGGGGGTCACCAGGGCGTCTGCGAGCCGTCCAGGGCGCTCCCCGCCGGCCACCCAAGCGTTCGCCAGCGTCTCGAACCATCTCTCCGGCCGTTTCCAGTCGAAGCGAGGGTGCGATGGTGTATCATGCCAGGATCGCTCCGCGGTCGGCTTTCCCGGGCGACCTGTCCATCGATCGACCGCTTCCCGCGTATCCGGGCCCGCTAGCCCGCAACGGGCCGGCCCACCGGATGGACGGTATCGCGGGGACATGCTGATCGCCGGCCGGCACGGCCCCGATTCGACGACCCACCGCCGTTTCCCGAACCCCCCTTGGCTTCCTATCGAGTAACTTCGACTGGCCGGCGAAAACGGTTAAGGACCCCGCGCCCGTCGTTGGGGGAGGTGGCAGTCCCCATGGAAGCGCGCACCTGTGCCCTGTGCACCGAGGAGAAGCCGATCTCCGGCGTCTGGTACCTCCTCGCCGATGGACCGGGCACGTTCGTGTGTGGGTCGTGTTTCAACGAGAGCTCGGCCAAGCCCGAGCCCGTTGCCCAACCGTGAGCCTCCCGTGGTGGCCGGCTGACACGGCCGGTCATCACCTCTCTTCCGTTCCGTCCTCTCCTACCCGACCGGCCGTCCCACCAGGAGAAGGTCTATACTTTCGGGGCACTTAGGGCGGCATATGCGGGATGTCATGGAGGACGCTCTCCGCGGCCCGTCCGTGTTCAAGGATGAGCGCAAGCTGGATTTCACCTACGTCCCGGACGAGCTCCCGCACCGCGACGACGAGATCCGGTCGCTGACCATGACGATGCGGCCCATCCTGACCTCCGGCAGCCCGCAGACCGTGCTGATCCGGGGACCGGTGGGCTCGGGGAAGACCGCCCTCTCCAAACGCTTCTGCTCCGAGTTCCGTCGGATCTGCCAGGAGAAGGACGTCGCCCTCGAGAAGGTCCACGTCAACTGCCGGCGCCGTAGCACCACGCCCTCGGCCCTCCTGCAGATCATCAACCACTTCGATCCGGCCTTCCCCGACCGGGGCTTCTCGACCACCGAGATGCTCGAGCAGCTCACCAAGCAGCTCAAGCGCCGCAAGACCCACCTCCTGGTCGTCCTCGACGAGGTCGACGTGCTAGTCAAGAAGGCCGGCAGCGACCTGATCTACCACCTCACGCGGTTCAACGAGGAGGAGGCGCTGGGCCCCTTCGGCGTGAGCCTGATCCTGGTCAGCCAAGAGGATGTCCGGCTGTACATGGACGAAGGCACCCGGTCGACCTTCAAGCAGACCAACACGCTCAAGCTCGACCCTTACTCGACCGAGGCGCTGGCGGCCATCACCGACCAACGTGTCGGCTTGGCCTTCCACCCCAACACCGTCGACGCGGGCGTGGTCGACCTGATCGCCGACATCGCCTCGGACAAGGGGGATGCCCGCTTCGCCATCGAGATCCTGCACAGGGCCGGGCAAGCCGCCGATGAGGGACGCTCGGACCAGGTCCTCCCCGAGCACGTCCGAGCGGCCAAGGCCCACATCCACCCGTTCGTCACCGACGAGCGCTTGGCCGAGGTCGACAAGCGCAAGGCCCTGGTCCTGCTGGCCCTGGCCCGGGTGCTCAAACGAGGCGGGGCCTACGCCAAGACCGGCGACGTCGAGAGCGCCTACGAGGCCGTCTGCGAGGAGCTGGGCGAGCGCCCCCGCGGCCACACCCAGTTCTGGACCTACATCCAGGACCTCGATGCGCTCGGGCTCCTGGAGGCCAAGCGCTCGGGCAAGGGCGTGGTCGGGACGACCACCCTGATGAGCCTGCCCGACGTGCCCGCCGAGGTGCTCGAGGAGCGCCTGCGCTCGCTGATCGAGCAGGGCGTGGTGACCTAGCAAGCACCGGCCAGTGGTTGTCAGGCTGTACGCGGACACCTTCATGCCCGACCGGTTCGACCCTCCTAGCCCGAGCCGTCCCACGGAGCCCTCCCCTCCTGGCAGCGACGGGCACATTCTACCGTCGACCCCCTGGAAGGGAGTAGTTTCGGCCACCTAGCCTGAGGCCTTCTTACCCAGCCGGGGCTCGGTAGGCGTGGTGAGGAAAGCCATGCTGACCATCCCCCGCTTCAACGGCGGCCTGACGAACACCGACGGCTGCTGCCCCGGTTGCGGACGCGATGTCCCACGCGTCCACAGCTGGAACAGCGCCGGCATGCGCGACGCTTACGACTGCCCCCGCTGCGGCACGTTCGAGTACGCTAGCACCGGTGGCCACCTGCCGGCCCATCCCCCTGTGCAGCTGACCACCGTGCTGGACCCCATCGACTGCATCGGGTAGGCTAGCACGATCAACCCGACCGCCGGTCCTCCCCTCCTGCACCCGGCTGGCGGTCACCGGTCCCCCGGGGACCGATCCCCTAGCGACATGGGGGCTCCCCAACCCCCGACCCACCCTGCACCGTCGATCCCCGACGGTGCGCATCCCCATGGGAGGGGCCCGCCACGCGGCGGGTGCCCATCTCCCACTCACACGCCTGGGTCCGCAGGTCATCCCCTCCTGCCGGGCACCAGGCGGTGCACCTCCTTCTACCCGGGCTCATCGATCCGCTCCCGAAGCGCCTCCTCGAACCGGCTCACGTCGCGGGAGAGCCGGTCGTGCTCGTACCACGCTGTGGCGACCAGGATCGGGACCACCAGGCTGAACACCAGCGTGAACAGGCCCGCCTCCCGAGCCAGGTAGGCCTCCAGCATCGCGCCGAGGACGAAGGTCAGCCCGAAGTACAGCTGGGCACGCTGCCCGATCGGGCGCGAGCTGGAGATCCGTCCGTCGGCATCGCGGCGCACGGATCGGAACGCCGCAGCCACCGGCGCGCGCAGGAACGGGAAGACCAGGCCGGCCAGGAGCGGGGTGATCGGGAACCCGATGGTCAGCACCTGGGCCAGGCCGGGGACGGTGGGCCCCCAGCTGGCCAGCCGGAAGGCCACGGCCATGGCGGTGGCAAGGGGCAGGAAGGCCTCGTCGGGCACCGGATCCACGCGGATCGTCTCCCGGGGGTGCGGTTCGAGGCGAGCCACCGGTTCGCCGGGCGCCCGGCCGGACAGCCGGTAGTGCCACCGGGCGATGGCCGGGACGTAGAGCGGGAGCAGGCGACCGCCGACGACGACACCGATCGTGAAGCTCCAGATCCCGACGATCCAGCTGACCAGGACCGCCACGGACAGCTCCCAGGGTGCCAGGATGGCCAGCACGATGGAGAGCACGACAGCAGCCCCGACCAGCCGGCCGCGCCACATGATCGGCCGCCACCGGCCGGGCAGCCCGGGCCCGGCCCAGGCCGACGGGGCCGAGACACGCTGCACCCGGTTGGCCCGGTCGACCAGCCGCTCCATGCCCATCAGGTCCCGGGCGGCGAGCACGCCGAGCCCGCCCAGGGTGAGGAGCTCGATCCAGCCCTGGCGGGTGTCGCCGAGGTAGAAGCGGTGGAGCCCGAGCAGGCCGCCGGCCCCGATGAACCAGAGGAGGTAGGCGGTGGTGCGGGAGCGATGGGAGCTCTCCTCTCGCGCCTGGGCCATCGTCGGGGCTAGCCATCGCTGGTCCAAGAAGGTGCTTCATCCACGCAGCGCCGGCCGACGCGGGCTACTTCCGCTCGATCGTCCCGAACCCGGCCAGCATGGCCTCGAGCTGGACGCGTTCGTTGGAGCCCATGACCAGCCGGTACTCGGCCTCCCCCAGCCGGTCGACGAGCTTGACCTTGAGGTGGTCGTCGATGGCGACCTCGAGGACCGAGCGGTGGATCTGGCGGACGACGTCCTCGCCGGAGAGGCCCTGGTCGACCAGCAGGTTGTCGAGCTTGTCGCGGGCGTCCATGAACTCGCCCTGCAGGGCCAAGGCGACCATCTCCTCGACCTCCTCGGGGCGGGCAGCGGTGGCGGTCTCGTAGATGACGTCACCGTCGATCTCATCGCTGATCGCTGCCGACATCTGGAGCGTGTTGACCGCGCGGCGCATGTCGCCGCTGGCCACGTAGAGGATGGCCTCCATGCCGTCCTCGGTGATCTCCAAGCCCTCGTTCCCGGCGATCCTATCGACCATCTGACGCACACCCTCCTCGCCGATGGGCTTGAACCGGAAGATGGTGCACCGGCTCTGGATCGGGTCGATGATCCGAGAGGAGTAGTTGCAGGAGAGGACGAACCGGCAGGTCCCGGCGTAGCGCTCCATGGTCCGGCGCAGGGCCGACTGGGCGTCGTTGGTCAGGTTGTCGGCCTCGTCCAGGAAGATGATCTTGAACGACGCCCCGCCGAGCGGTGCGGTCCGGGCGAAGTCCTTGATCTTGGTCCTCACCGTGTTGATGCCGCGCTCGTCGCTGGCGTTGAGCTCCTGGAAGTTCTCCCGCCAGTCCTCGCCGAAGACCTCCTTGGCCGCGGCGATGGCACACGTCGTCTTGCCGGTGCCTGCCGGGCCCGCGAAGAGCAGGTGCGGGAACTGGCCGGCCGCCACGTACCCCTTGAGCCGGCTGACAACGTGATCCTGGCCTAGGACGTCGTCCAGGGTGTCCGGGCGGTACTTCTCGAGCCAGACCTCTTCCAGGGCCACGCGCAAGCAACCTGCACGGTTTACAAAGAGCTTGCGCGTAACCTCCAGGGCTTGGCCAGGATGCAGCCAGGGGTCGTTCCCGCCTGCCCGGGTCCCAAGGCCCGAGAGGGGCATCCTTTAAAGGTGGCGAGCCAGACACTTTCCTCCATGATCTTCGGCTGGCGTGACCGGCGCGAGCCCCAGCCCGAGCTGGTGCCCAAGGCCAAGCAGCGGTTCGAGCGCGGGCTCAAGCACCTGGAGGACGGCCACGAGGATGCCGCCCAGACCGAGCTGGAGAAGGCCGCCGAGCTGGGCCAGGAGGCCGCCACGGACGACGGCTACGAGACCGCCGCCAAGGCCCACGCCCGGCTGGCCGAGATCCACCGGCGCCAGGGGCTCAGCGGGGCCCGACGCCAGGCCCTGGAAGCCGCCCTCGAGGCCGGTGCTGAGGCCGGCACCTCGGAGAGCTGCCTGGTCGCCTCGCAGGCCAGCTACGAGATCGGTGTCCAGCACCTCGAAGAGGACCGGCCCGACGAGGCCCGACGAGCCCTGCGTCGTGCCATGGACCTCGGTGAGGAGAACGGCCGGCCCCAGGGTATCGTGGCCGCCGCCCGCTCCCGCCGCGTGCTGGGGCTGCTGGCCTCGGAGCACGGCGACCCTGACGAGGCCATCGACCATCTCAGCCAGGCCCTGGACGAGGCCACGGGTACCGGGGAGGTCGAGGGTCTCGAGACCGGCGCCCAGGCCGGCCTCGACCTGGGCTTGATCCTCTGGGATCAGGGCGACCTGGACGATGCCCGCCAAGCTCTCGAGCAGGCCACGGCCCTCGGCGAGCAGGTGGCCAGCCCCTCCGGGCTCAACTTGGCCTCCGAAGCCTCCCGGATGCAAGGCGAGCTGGCCGCCGAGCGCGGCTTCCACGAGGATGCCCTCAAGGCGATCCAGGAAGCCCAGCGCCTCGGCGAGCAGGCCGGGACCCCCGAGGGGGAGCTCTACGCGGCCCGCGCGGCCTGGAGCATGGCGAAGGTCCACGCCGGCCAGGGCGCTGCCGACCAAGCGGTCACCTGGTACGAGCAGGCCACCGCCATCGCCGCCGAGGTCGGTACGCCCGAGGGAGAGGCCGTCTTCGCCGAGATCCAGCTCGACCGAGGCGATCTTCTCGAGGCCCAGGACCGGCTACGCGAGGCC
>CAYXGD010000088.1:0-8170 GCA_964464425.1 uncultured Thermoplasmatales archaeon | reverse complement strand
CGGGCACCTGGACGGTGATCGCCGAGGCCTTGGTGGAGGTCGGCGACACGGTCAGGGTGCTCGGTTGGACGGTGGGCTGCTGGAAGCTGCCGGGTGCGCTGACGTCGATGTCGTACGTGTCGCGCGTGGCGCCGGTGTTGTTGACGGTCAGTCCGAAGGGGACCGTGTCGCCGGGGTGGGCGTCGACGGTCGTCACGCCGCGCTCCAGGTCGAAGGCGAAGTCAGCACCGACCTGGACGACCACGCTGAGGTCGTCGATCTTGCTCCCGTCCTGCAGGCTCTGGCCACGGACCGTGAGGCTGTGGCGCTCGTCCTCCTGGAGCCCGGTGGTGGGGGCCTTGACGATCAAGGTCAGCGGGTACTCGGCTCCGGCGCTGTGACCGATGCCGGTGGCGGCGTTGGGCGAGTGCTCGCGCCCCTCACCGGTCTCGTTGTCCGCCGGCAGGATGATGCCGTCGCCGTCCTCGACCTCGGTGAAGTTGGTGCCTTCCCGGGTGGTCAGGGTGACCTCCCAGCCGCGATCCAGGAGCTCCTCGATCTTGTCGCTGGGCCCGACCGTGAGCCGGATCTGGTCCTCCTGGCCTGACTGCTCGGACAGCGTGAAGTTGATCTGGGTCTGCTGGCCGGGTTCGACGGCGACCTGGTTGGGGATCCTGTCGACCAGGCGATCGGTCCCATCAGCGATGGTGACCTCGGAGAGCGCGAGCCGAGCCGAGGCCAGGCTGGGCAGGTCCTCGAGCTGGTCGACGTCCCAGATCTCGGTTGTCGTCTGGAGGATCTTGGAGGTGAGCGCCGTCCCCGCGGTGGGGTCCTGGGGGCTGGCCTTGACGCCGGCCAGGAGCCTGTGCCAGTCGCACGACCCACTGGCGCTCTCCCCTGGGTACTCGACGCGCAGGTAGAGGCGCTTGGTCTGACCGGGGTCCACGTTGATCGTCTCGACCTCCTGGTCGGGCTCAACGTTGGCGGGCTTGGTGGTGTCGATCTCATCGATCAGGTGGGTCTCGAAGTCGTCGCTGCTGAAGATCTCGCCGCAGCCGCCTGGCGCGACCGAGCTGACGCCCACGACGGACATGTCGAACGTCTCAGGCTGGTTCCCGGTGTTGGTCAGCGTCACCCGGTGGAAGGCGTACCGTGTGTAGATGCCACACTCTTCGGGGTTGCCCTCGGTGTCCGCAGACCCGCCGTGGCGCTCCTCGCACGTCCGGGGATCAGCGATCCCGATAGGCCGCTCGCCGCTGTTGTTGACCTTCCCGTAGCGTAGGCTGCTGGTGGTCTCCTCGTTGGCCCCGTTCATGCCGAACATGTCGAAGCTCCGGACAGCCTTGACCACCGTGTTGACCACGCTGGTGGCCGTCTCGCTGGGGGTCGCCACGCTGCCGACCTGGACGTCGAAGCTGAACTCCTCGTTGCCGACGACGTTGTCGGTCGTGGTGACCTCGACGGGGATCGACGCGACATCGCCCGGGGCCACGTTGTCCACGCGGCTCTGCTTGAGCCGGACATCGAACTTGCTGGTGTCCGTGCTGGAGAGGCTACCCTCGACGATGTTGGCGGTGAAGCTGTCGGTGGCCGTCCCCTTGTTCCAAGCGAAGACCGTGACCGTGGTCTTCCGATCGATGCCGACCGTGAACGGATCGCGGAGCACCAACACGCCGGTGTCGCGGACGGTCGCGGTGGTGACCTGGCCCTCGAGGTTGACGATCTGCTCGGCCGTGCTGGCCAGGCTGGTCCCCGTGACGCGGACACGGGCGGCGTCACCGCTGACGGCGTCGCCAGGCGGTGTGAGCTTCACCTTGACGAGAGCCGTCTCGTTGGCTTCCAGGCTGATCCTGTTGTTCTGGTCGACGCCGGACAGGTCGACGGTCCAGACCGTGTCGCGGCTGGAGAAGATGAACTCGGTGTCGATCTCGTAGGTGTCCCGGACCTCAGCGTTGTTGGACAGCTCGAGGATGAACGTGGTCGAGCTGTCCCGGTTGAGCTGGTGGACGGTCTCCTCGCCATCGACGGGCCCCATCGTGAAGTCGAAGCCGCCCATGGCGATGGGTTGGCTGAAGGTCTCGGTCCGGCCCAGCAACGAGCCGCTGATCCGGAGCTCGTAGGACCCTGCGGTCACGCCCTCGACGTAATGCCAGGGCTGGACCTCACCGCCGGCCGGGTTGTCGTCGGCCGAGAGCACGTCCATGGAGTAGACCTGGCGGGCCCCCTCCTTGATGACGAACGTCGGCTCGGAGGAGACGCTGACCGATGTGACCTGTTCGTCGCTGGCCGGGACGGTCCGACCGTCGCTGTTCAGGGCCACGAGGTCACCCTCCGGGGAGAGGATCTCAGCGTTGAACGCTTCGCCGGATGGGATCGCCGGGGAGCCGAACGGGCTCCGCAGAGCCATCCAGCCGACCAGGTACCGTTCGCTGAGCGGGGCCCCGGGATCGAAGGTCTCCTGGAAGGTCCCGGGCCGGTCGGTGGCCCAGAGCGCCTTCTCGACGGCCTGATCGGTGCGGACGGTCAGCTTGCTGTCACGGGAGGCATCCTCGAAGAGGAGCGTCCACGTGGCGCCGGGGGCGATCCCGGTGTTCCGGGCAGCGATGTCGACCACGAGGAACTGGCCCTCGGGCACGGTCACGGCCTGTTCGAGGTCCATGGCGACCGAGATCCGGTGGGATCCGGAGGCCAGGCCGCAGTCCTGCTCGGACGTGCTGGCGATCACGGTCCCCTGGCCGGGTTGGGTCTGGTCGGCCGTGGCCTTGTAAACTGTGATGTCGAAGGTGAAGGCTTGGCCAGCGCTGAAGATCGGGTCGCAGTTGATCTCGCTGGTGTACCAGAAATCGACCTCAAGCGCGTTCGCCGCCTTCTTGATGGTGAAGGGGAAGTCGGCACCGGGCTGGTCGCCACCGCTGTCCAAGGCGAACCGGGCGACCTGGTTGCCGCTCGGGCTCTCCTCGGCGCCGGTGACGACGGTCCGCGTCTCTTGGTTGGCGCCGCCGCTACCGCTGTGGGTGGGGACGGGCGCTGCTCGCAGGACACAACCACCAGGGGCGGGGGTGTCGCCGGCTGGCGTGGCCGCGGAGTTCGGCGAGTTGCAGTTGGTCTCGCCGGCGTTGTCGTTGGCGCCGCTGGACGGGAGACGCCAGAAGTGGAGATCGATCAGGCTCTTGGCGCTGGTGTAGTCCACGGGGACCACGTCGTCTCCGGTGTCGGTCTGGGCGCTCACGGCGGTCAGCGGGGCCAAGCTCGCCAGCATCAGGGCGGCAAGGGCGATGGCGGTGGTCTGGGACGTGGAACTCATGGGGTCACCTCGGTTGGATCGTGCATCGGGGGAACGGTGCGCGGGGTCGGATCGGTCGCGCCGTGGCCAGCGGCGGCTGCGGGGTCTGACGGCATGTTCGGCAAGGTAGCCGCGCCCTGGCCCTTCTTGAAGTTTACGGTTGGCGGCTTGAAGGCGCGTGGGCCAGCGCTCGCCGGTGGGGGGTCATGGGCGCCGGGCACGGCGCCACCTCCCAGCGGCCGCGGCCAGGCCGAGCGCGAGGAGCGGGGCGAGCAGGCCCAGCGGCTCTCGCTTGGGGTCCTCTGGAGGGTCCTCGGCCAGGGACGTGTCGACGACGGCGTAGGCCAAGCTGGTCGCTTGGGTCCCCTCGTCGGTCTGGACGATCAACCGGGTGCGCAACCGGTCGCCGTCGCTGGCGTCCGGCGGCCCCGCGATGTTCACCTGGATCCTCCGTTCAGCGCCGGCGGGGATCTGGAGCGACGTGGGTTGGCTGGAGATGCTCCAACCGCCGGGGACGTAGGGGTTGCCGTCGTCGTCGATGGCCTGGACGGTGAGCGTGACGTTGGAGGCCACGCTGCCCAGGTTCTGGAGCGTGAAGTCGTAGGCGGCGTCGCCGCCGGGGGCGATCAACTTGGTGCGAAGCCGGGGTTCGATGTCCAGGGCTTCGAAGGGGTTGACGGTGAAGGTGAAACCGGTGGCCGCGGCGCCGCCCTGGGTCGTGGCACGGGCCACGATGCGGTTGACGGTCCCGTCGGCGGCATCCTGGGGGACCTCGATCTGGAGCAGCAGCGTCGTGACCGAGCCCGGGGCGATGGTGACCGGCGGGTGCGGTTGGATCTCGATGGGCCATGCCGGGCCGCCGTCGGGGAACTGGTTGGCCTCGAGGTCCACGGTGGCCTCGGTGTTACCCTTGTTCTCGAGCACCAGGGCCACCGATGTGTTCTGCCCCTGGACGACCGAGCGTTGGCTGGGGGTGCCGGGCTCGAGCCGGAGATCGATGGCCGTGGCCGTGCCCACGGTGAACGTGAGGTTGGTGGTGGCATCGGTCGCAGGCGTCGAGAGGACCCGGACGGGGACCCTCGTCTCGCCGGCCTGGGCGGTCGGGCCGACCTCCACCAGGGCCGTCATGGTGCTCGTGGCACCGGGGAGGAGCTCCAGGTGGTCGGGGGCGGTCTCGACGCTGACCCCTGCCGGCGGGTCGGCGTCGAGGGTCAGGTTGAGGATGGCAGCGCCGGTGTTCTGGAACGTGATGTTGATCTCGCCGATGTCGCCGGGTGGGACCGTGGGGGTGGTGTCCTGGGCGACGGTGAGGTTGGCGTGGACCTGGGCGCCGGTGACGGCGGTGCGCTGTTGGCCACCGACAGCGCCTGCGGGCTGACCCGAGGCGCCTGCCAAGCCCAGCCCGGTGGCGTTGACGGCCGAGAGGTCCCCGCCGGCTTGCTGCCAGAGGGCTTGGCCGTCGAACGTGACCGCCGTGATCGTGTCGCCCAGCGCGTAGAGGTAGGGGGACCGGTAGGCCACGCTGCCCACGGTGGTGTTGAGGGCCAGGCGGAAGCTTCGGTCCAGGGCCTCGGGGGAGGCATCGTAGAGGGCCAGGCTCCGATCGGCACCGACCAGGACGTGAGACCCGTCGGGGGAGATGTCCACGCGGGCGGTCGCGTTGCCCAGCTTGGCCTCTCGGGCGACCGGGGAGGACGCGGTCGGTGCTGCGAAGTGCTGGACCTGGCCGCCGGCGGTCCCGAGGGCGAGCTGCCCGCCGAGGCTGACGGCCACGGAGCCGACGACGCCCTTCTCCGCTTGGCGGATCTGCTGGTCGAGGACCGGGTTGTCGCCCGGCCCCTTGGAGAGGTCGAACAACGTCACGTACCCGAAGCTGGTGTTGCCTTGACTGAAGTTCCCGCCCGCTGCGGCCCACCGCCCGTCGCTGGACAGGGCGATGTCCCGGGGTTGACCTTGGAGGGTGTACGTGGCGGTTTGGACCAGGTCGGCGTCGTGGACGGTCAGCCGGTAGCTGCCACCGTCGGCGGCGGCCACGATGGTCCGCGAGCCGGTGGTGTCGGTGGCGACGTGGAGGATGTCGCCGTTGACGCTGGTCTCCTGGGTCCGGGTGAGCTGGCCGTCCTCGAGGTCGTAGGCGGCCAGGTTGACGCTGGTGAACAGGCTGGTGGGTAGGCCGACGACCGCGCGGCCACCCCTGAAGGCGGTGTCCATGGCCAGGATCCCCTCCTGGCCGGTGGGCGCGCCGGTGTCCTGGCTCTGGGCGCAGGTGGTCCCGTTGGGGAAGGGGATCAGGTAGAGGTCGGCATCCTCGCCGTCGCCGGCGTTGCAGTCAGCCGGTGCCGACTGTGGGGCTCCGCCGGCATCGCTGGTGGCCACCACCAGGTAGCCGGCATCGAGGAAGCCGAGACCGGTCGGTTGGCCTTCCAGCTCAAGCGACCCCCATCCGGTGGCCTGCGGGGGTGCGGCCTCCGCGTCAGGCACGGTCAGCGGTGCGAGAACGAGCGTGAGCGCGAGGGCCAGGACGAGGGGCGTGGTACGCGAGCGGGTCATCTACGGTCTCCTCCGCATCAGAGCCGCGGCCAGGAGGGCCAGCGGCACGATGGCGAGGGCCAGCGGCGAGTCGTCGGTCTCGTCTGGGATGGCGAGATCGAAGCTGGCCGTGGCGGCTTGGTCGCCGGTCCCGTCGCTCCGAGCAACGATGGTCACCGTCGTCCCGTCGCCGGGTTCTGCACCCCGCGGGACGTTCACGGTGACCTCGACGTCCCGGTCGGCGCCCTCACCCAGGGTCAGGGTCGGCTTGTCGAGCCGGGCCTCCCAGAAGAGGTCGTTGGTCGCGTTGCTGAACGTCCGGAGGGTCAACGTGTCCTCGGTGTTCCCGGTGTTGCGCACTGTCACGGTGAAGGTGACCTGCTCGCCGGCGGTCGCGTCGATGGTCTCGTCGGGACCGTTGATGACCGCCCCGTAGTCGGGTTCCACGAGGAGCGTGGTGGTGGCCGACCCGCTGGTGCCTCCACCGCTCGGGGTGGCCTCGAGGGTGACCTCGTTGGCCGATCCTTCGGCGGCTGAGCTCGGGACATCCAGGCGGACGGTGATCTCCTTGGAGCCTGCAGCCGAGACGTTGGTGGTCGCCCGGGTCCCGGATCGGCCGTCGATGGCTACGTCCCAGCCGCTGTCCTGCTGGACCTCGAGATCGAAGCTGTCGTCGGTGTTCCCGAGGTTGTTCAGCGTGAAGGTGACCGTCGCGGTCTCGCCGCGGGTGACGTCCACGCTGTCGTCGTCGGCCTGGACGCCGGCGGCGTGGATCTCTGCGATGTCCAGGTCGACGGTGCGCTCCCCGGCAGGGTCGTCGCCCGGGGCGAACCGGCTGGTCGCCTGGATCGTGATCGGGACGGTGCCTGGCGCTTGGCCCTGGTCGGGCGTGAGGTTCAGGTTGATCACCCGGCTCTGGCCGGGCAGCAGGGAGACCTGGGGCGGGTCGATCTGCGTGTTCCAGCCACCTGGCACGTCCTCCAGCGAGATCTCGTACTCGTCGAACGCGCTGCCGGTGTTGGTCACGTTCAGCTCCAGGGTGGACTGCTCGCCGGGGCGGAGCTCGTCGGGGACCTCGAGGTTGAGCCGGGCCTCGTAGGCTTGCTCGTAGGCAGCGACGCGTTGACCTTCGCTGCCGGTGACCACGGCGAACCGGTTCCCGTCCCGGCTGATGGCGACATCATGGACGTTCGGGATGGTCCAGAGCGGTCGGAGCTCCTTGCTGGGATCGAACTGGATCTCGTTGAAGGCGTAGAGGCTCGAGGCCTGGACGTACAGGGTCGTGTCGTCGTTGGCCCACGTGATGGACTCCACCGCCCCGCTGGTGGCGAACGGCTTGGATTGGATGGCGGTTGCCAGAGGCGTCCCGTCGTCCCGGACCCGGGTCTGACGGAAGACGATGACGTGACCAGACTCGTAGCCGGCGGCGAACAGGGTCCCGTCCTCGCCGATGGCCACCTCCCCGATGGCGCCCAGGGACGAGCGCTGCTGGCTCCAGGGCGTCGAGAACGCCTTCTCCGTGTCGGGGTTCTCGGAGGGGTTGTCGACGATCTGGTAGTGGTAGACGATCTTGTTCTGGGTCCCGGCCACGATGAAATCGCCGGAGGCATCGATGTCGACGCTGGTGATCTCGCCTGCGCCGCTGGGCTGCTTGGGCCCGGCGAGCTCCTCGACGGTGACCTCGTCGCCGACGGTCACCTCGAGGATGTAGAGGTAGTGGTTGTTCGGAGATCCGGTGACCTCCTCTGTGGTCGAGACGACGAGCCGCCCGAGGTCATCGGTGGCCGCGACATCGTTGATCGCCTGACCGGCCTTGGACCAGGCGGTGTTCTGGCTGAACTCGTTGCCCGAGCCGCGGAGGAAGAAGGTGAGTTGACCCGAGTGCTTGGCGAGGAGGAGGTTGCTGTCCTCCGAGAAGATGAGGTCCTGGACCGGGCCAGGTTCCTCCTCGTCGTTGTAGCTGGCCTGGTGGTAGCTGTTGCCGCCAGCCTCGATATCGTAGACGTAGACGTTGGCCCGATCAGGATCACCTTCGGTGGTGCCCTCGTGGCCAGCGGCAAGGAGGTTGGCCTTGCCGTTGGGGGCCGGTTCCAGGGCCACGACACCCATGCCTTCGGGCGCGAAGGGGTCGTTCAGGCCGACCTCGCTGGGATCGTGGGGTTGCATCGCAGGGTCCGAGGACCGCTTGGAGACGGTCAGGTCCCAGGCGATGACCTCGCCATCCTGCTGGTTGCTGGCCCCAGCATCGGCAGCCACGGCCGCGATGATGCTGCCGGTGGCATCGATGGCGATACCGTTGATCGGACCGACGTCGCTGGGATCGGTCTCCCACAACTTCTCTGGCGTAGCGCCGCCGCTCTGCTGGGCGCTGGCCGGGAC
>CAYXGD010000087.1:0-8329 GCA_964464425.1 uncultured Thermoplasmatales archaeon | reverse complement strand
CGGCGCTTCCAGGCCTCGACCTCCTCGTCGTCGCGGTACTTCTCCGGGTCGTCGCTGGTCGAGTGGCCGAGCATGCGGTAGGTCACCGCCTCGATCAGGGTCGGCCCGCCGCCGCGCCGGGCGCGCTCGACGGCCTCACGGGTGGCCTCGTACACGGCCAGGACGTCGTTGCCGTCGACCCGGACCCCCGGGAACCCGTAGGCCTGAGCTTTGACGTGGATCGTGTCCGAGCCCGACTGCTTCTCGAAGGGGACCGAGATGGCCCACTGGTTGTTGTTGCAGATGAAGACGACCGGCGCGTCCCACGCGCCGGCGAAGTTCATGGCGGTGTGGAAGTCGCTCTCGCTGGTCGCCCCATCGCCCAGGTAGGCGGCAGCCACCGTGTCCTCGCCCTTGTACCGGGCCGCGTAGGCCATGCCCACCGCGTGGGGGAGCTGGGTGGCCATGCACGAGGACCAGGAGACCTGGTTGACCGACCGGTCCGAGTAGTGGCACGGCATCGAACGCCCCTTCTCGGCCGCCTCGGCGGTCCCGAAGAGGTGGTGGAACCACTTCTCGATGGGCCAGCCTCGGTAGAGCATCACGCCGCCTTGGCGCAGGGCCGGGAACGCCCAGTCGGTCCCCCGAAGGGCAGCGGCTGAGCCGACGGCGGCGGCTTCCTCGCCCTTGGAGGCTCCGTAGAACCCGATCCGTCCCTGGCGCTGGAGCTTCATGCACCGCTCGTCGATGCGGCGGTTGGCCGCCATGGCGCGGTACATCCGGAGCAGGGTCTTGTCCGGGATCGACGGGGCCTCGGGGCTGGGCTCCCCCGTCTCGTCCAGGTACTGCTTGAGCTCAGCTGCGGCCACGAGCCGTGCACGCGCCTCCCCTCTAAAGAGCCTATCCGCCGACCCGGGCAAGGCGGGCCACCGAGGCGTGCTGCCACCCAGGCGCCCTGGTCAGGGGATGTCACGCTGACGGCCGTGCCGGAGAGCTTCCATCGCTCGTCCGGATGGATGGCCGACCCTACCCCGCGGCCCCCAGGCCCCAGGCGATGGTTCATATACCCCTGTCGGCCGGACGACGTCCACCGCAGCTGAAGGAGTGACCGATGGCAGGCTTCACGGGTGCCGATCTGGCAGCAGCAGGGGCCTTAGGCCTGGCTGTCTTCTCGTCGCTGCTCTTGCTCGCGGTCCTCTCCAGGGCCCGCGAGGACCTGTTGCTCTCCCGGAAGGGCTGGCACATGGTCGCCGTCGCCCTCGGCCTGTTCGCGGTCCGGGGCCTCGACCTGATCCTCGAGTTCACCTGGATGGACTGGCTGGGCCCGCTGGCCGGCATCGCAGCGGCGATCCTGCTGCCCATGGGCCTGTACTTCGTCCTCCACGCGGCACGCAAGATGGAGGTGAACCCCCACGCTCCTGATCGTTGACCTCGGCCTGCTCGAGTCGGCGTTCCTGCTCGTCATGGGGGCCAACCTGATGGTCCTGGGCGGCGTCTTCCTGCTCACCCAGGGGTTGATCGACCGGGTCTCTGCCGCCCTGGTCCTGGCCGCCGGCGTCTACGCGGTCATGTGGCAGGAGCCCGTCGTGCTGGGAGCCGCCGGCCAGCGGCTCCTGCCCATCGAGATCGCCAAGAACGGCTTCCTCATCACCATCTCGGGCGCCGTCTTCCTGTGGGCCTACTGGCTCTACCAGCGCCACGTCGAGCTGCTGGAGGCCACCCGGGACGACCTGGAGCGCGCCGTCGTCGAGGGCCAGATCTACATCGATGTCCTCGGCCATGACATCCGCAACCCGCTCACGGTGGCCATGAACAGCATCGAGCTGGCCGGCCGTAAGCACCCGCCGGCCAAGCCCGACCTCGGGACCGCCGAGCAGAGCCTCGACCGGATCGAGGACCTGATCGACCGATCGCTCCTGTTCTCCCGGCTGGAGCATACCGAAGCGGTCGATGACGCCGAGCTGCCGCTCCAGGCCCTGGTCAGCGAGACCGTCGAGGGCTTGGTGCCCCTGGCCGCCTCCCGCGGCGTCGGCCTCGAGGTCGAGCTGGGACCGATCGCCGCCTACGGTGCCAGCCAGCTGTTCGGCCACGCGGTGGAGAACCTGGTCGCCAACGCGATCCGGTGGAGCCCGCGCGGGCAACCCGTCGAGCTCATCGGCGAGGACGAGCCCGACCGCTGGCACCTGATGATCCGGGACCACGGCCCCGGGATCCCCGTCGACGAGATCGAGGAGGTCTTCGGCCGGTTCGAGCAGGGGAAGAGCGGCCCGCCGGAGGGCCATGGCCTTGGCCTGGCGATCGCCCGGCGGATCATGGACATCCACCACGGGAGCATCAGCATCGAAGAGACCCCCGGCGGCGGGGCGACGTTCGTGCTCACCGTCCCCAAGGACCGAGACGGTCCCCCCATCGAGACATCGAGATCCACCGGGACCCCGACCCCGGAGTCCCACGCCCAAGGAGGCCCCACCTGATGGCTATCGAGACCGAGAACGAGAACCACGCGGTCCCATCGGGGCCGACCGAGCACGCCCAAGCGCGGGCCCAGCACGTCGTCCAGGAGATCATCGACCGCTGGGCAGCCCGAGGCGCCCTCGACGAGCGAGCCGTCTCGGCCCTGCGCGACCGGGTGCTGGCCTCCCTAGCCGGCGAGGCCGACCACCACCTCCGCCAGTTGTTGGCCAGGATCACCACCGAGCTCGAGCTGGCCGCCGCCACCGACCAGGCCAAGGACGTGGACAGCGCGCTGCTCGACCGCCTCCCCGACCTGATGGACGCCCTGGACCGCGCCCAGGAGGTCGTCCAGGCCTTCCTTGACGCCAACGAGATCACCCAGCTCCTGATCCAGCTCCACCTCCGGACCTTCGACCTGGCCGAGGATCTCGAGCTCCAGATCCGGTCCTACGGCCTCACCGGCGGCCCCCGGGAGATCCGCCTGGAGCTCGAGCCGACCCAGGTCGAGGCCGACCCGGAGAAGCTCCTGGACTCCCTGCGCCACATCGTCTACGAGATCCAGGACCGTGCCCCGCCGGACCAACCGATCCACGTCCACCTCGCCCCCCAGGGTTCCCAAGCCATCGGCTTCGTCGGGTGCCACCAGGACAGCCTTGCCCCCGAGGACCTGCTGGCCGGCCTGGATGCCCCGCTGGACCTCGAGGACGACACCATCGACATGGCCTACGTCCGCGCTGTCATCGAACGCCACGGCGGCAGCATCACCGTCGACCGGTCCGACGGGCTCATCGGTTACGGGTTCACCCTACCCAGGCGACAGAGGTCGGGCCCATGACGAGGTGCCTTCGGACCTGGCCCGGACCCGCCACGGTCAAATACCTGGAGTCGACGAACCGTCAACCGCGGCGGCCCCCGAGCCACCCGTCAGGCCCTGTGTCACCACGCGAACACGGCACGGGGATGCGTGTGACCGCCGATCCCACGAGGAGCCTTCCCCATGGCTGATGCAAGCACCGACCCCGCGACCCCAGACCCGACCGACACTGACCAGACCGTCGCCCGGGAGCTCGTGCGCGGGGTCGTCGAGGCCTGGCAAGAGAACATGGGCTACGAAGGCGTCGGCACGCTCAGGGACCACGCTCACCGAGCCATGGCCGAGGAAGCCACCCATCGGCTGCGCCAGGTCCTGGCTCAGCTGGATGCCCACCTGGAGCTGGCCGCCCACGGCTGCCGGGTGGAGGACGACCCCGAGCCGTTCCTCTCCCGCTACCCCCAGATCGTCCAGAGCCTCTCGCGGGCCACCGGCCTGCTGGAGACCTACCTCGAGGCCCACGAGATCATCAAGCAGATGGTCGACCTGGACACCGAACCCTTCGACCTGGCCCAGAGCCTCAACGACCGGCTCGAGCTGGCTGAGGCGTTCATCGACCAGGTCCCCGTCGAGACCCAGATGTCCCCCGTGTTCATCGAGGGCGACCAGCTGAAGCTGATGGACGTCCTCATGCACCTGGTCAGCCGGTTCCAGTCCATGGGTCGAGCCGGCGACGCTGTCGAGGTCCGTCTAGCCCCCGATGGCCCGTGGGCCCGGGGCTTCATCGGCCTTCGGCCCGGACGCGTCGAAGCCCTGGACCTCGTCCGCGCCCTCGGACGCCCCGCCGACACCGAGGGGCCCCGTTTCGATGTCATCTACGCCCGAGCCGTCCTGGAGCGTCACGGCGGATCCATGTACGTGGAACGCACCCCCGAGGACGCCTGCGGTTTCGGTTTCGAGCTTCCCCTGATCTCTCCCGACGGTGAACAACCGTGAGCGACGACGCGCTGATCTACATCGCCGACGACGAGCCAGAGCTCCTGGCGGTCATGCAGGAGGCCCTGGAGACCGCCGGGTACCGTGTCCAGGCCTACCCGACAGGTGACGCCCTGTTGGAGGCGGCCGAGGAGACGGTGCCTGACCTGATCCTGCTGGACATCAACATGCCCGGCCGGTCCGGCTGGGAGATCCGTGGCGCCTTGCGCGACATGGACCAGACCAGCCAGGTCCCCGTGATCGCGGTCACCGCCCAGGGTGGCAACAGCGTCGAGCAGTCGGCGACCAACACCCTCGGCTTCGCCGACTTCCTCAGGAAACCGTTCAAGATGGCGGACCTCTGGAAGAAGGTCGAAGCCGCTCTGGCCAACGCCGCCGAGGCGTAGCCCACCGCTCGGCCTGCCCGGTCGATGCGGGCTAGGTTGCCCCCCGCCTCGTCAGGCCCTGCCGCAGGCTCCCGCGGGCCACCGGTCCGCGGTGGACCTGGTTCGTTCTCGCTAGCCTCTTATAGCGTCCCCCGCCGAACCACCCCCTGCCCCCCAGCCTGGGCCAGGTCCCCAGCGGGCCTGCCCGACAGGAGATGCGCCATGGCGACGTCCCGTGACGACACCCTCACCACCGACACCATCCTCGAGCGGTACAGGGAGCGGACCCGCCGCCTCGTCGGCGATCTCCTGAAGGAGAAGGGCCGCAAGGGGGAGACCGACGCCAGCCGCCTGGTCGACATGGCGTACGCCGCCATCCTCGAGGAGACCGGCTGGGAGCTCCGGCAGATCCTCACCCATCTGAGGACCCGCCTCGAACTGGCCCACCACCGAAGCCAGCAGGACCAACCCCCGCTGGACGTCGAGGAGATCGAAGGCCTCCTCGGATCGATCGACCGAGCCTCCGCGCTCCTGGAGGTCTCCCTGGACCGGGACGAGACCGCCAAGCAACTGATCCCCGTCGAGTCAGAGGCCTTCGACCTGGCAGAATCGCTCGACAAGTGGATGCACAAGGAGGGCCTTCTCCCCCACGACCAGCTCAGCTTCAAGATCGAACCCGCGCCGGTGCGTGGCGACCGTGTCAAACTTGCCAAAGCCATCGGGACCATGGTCCGCCGCTTCCTGGCCGACCTACCCGCCGGCGGCGAGGTCGTCGGCCACGTGGGCTGGGAGGACGAGGTCGTCTCCGGGTTCGTCGGGCAACGCGGCGGCGAGCTCAGCCCCGAGGCCCTGATGAACGAGCTCTCCAGCCCGCTACCCGTCGGCGAGCTCCGGTTCGACCTAGCGCTGGTGCGGGCCATCATCGAGCGCCACGACGGCACCATCCAGGTCCAACGCCTGGACAAGGACACCGTCGGGTTCGCCTTCGAGCTACCAGCCCTGGACAAGGAGTGGGTCTGACCCATGCCGTTCGGGATCGCCTGGGGCTGGCTGTTGGTCCCCTTCCTGCTGGGTCTGGCCGGCCTGGCTGTCCACCTTCTCATCCGAGCCCGCGACCTGGAGCGCAAGGTCACCCAGGCCGAGGAGGAGCAGGAGCGCTTCGCGGCCCTCTACGAGGCCCTGCGCGAGACCGGCGAGGCGTTCGGCACGCCCACCGTGCTGGCCACCGCTCACGACGGCACCATCCTCGAGGCCGACGAGGCCTTCGCCAAGCTGGCCGGCACCCGGCGCGACGAGCTCGAAGGTCGCTCGCTCTGGGGTCTGCTCGACATGGACCCTGGTGCGGTCAACCGCCAGCTCCAGGAAGCCGGTGGGCCCGCCGTCTGGCAGGCCGTGCTGGACATCGACCCCGACGGCCCACCCGGCGAGGGTGGCGTCAAGCTCGAGCTGACCGCTGCTCGCGTGCCCGGCATCCGGCCGGACATGGTCGTCGTCCAGGCTCGCGATCTGGCCCGTGCCCGCGAGGCCAAGGAGGCCGCCGAGCAAGCCAGGCGTGCGTGGCAGAGCCTGCTCGACGGTGTGGCCACCCTGGTGGCCCGCGTCGACGCTCGAGGCCGGGTCACGTTCCTGAACCACGACCTGCCGGGCGCCGAACGGCGCCAGGCGGTCGGACGCCCGCTCACCGAGCTGGTCGAGCCGGACCACGCCGCCCGGCTGGAACGAGCCCTGGAGGCCTGCCTGGAACGCGGCCAGGAGGGCACCGTGAGCGTGGCCTGGCGCAGGGATCCCGACGAGGCCACCTACGAGACCCATCTCGCCCCGGTCGAGGACGAGCGAGGGGAGCGGGCCGCGGTGCTCACCGCGACCCCGGGGGACCCGTCGCCGGCACCGCCGCCCGAGGACGCTCGAGAGCCGCTCAGCCACGCCGAGGCCTTCCTCCACGCCACCCTCGACGCGTTGTCGATGGCCATCGCGATCGTCGACCACGAGGGCGTGATCCAGGCGGCCAACCGAGCCTGGCGCTCCGGGTTCGACGGCCACCTCCCAGGTGAGGATGTCCGCCAGGTCGGCACCGATCTGATCGGGGCGTTGACCTCGGCTGAGGGCCCAGGCCGCGCCAGCCATCGGACCGTGGCTCGCGGCATCCGAGCCGTCATCGAGGGCCAGGAGGAGAGCTTCAGCCGGGAGTACGCGGAGCGCGGCGACCGGCGACGGTGGGTCGAGGTCCAGATCGTCCCCTTCGAAGGGCCGGGTGACCGCGGCGCCATCGTCACCTACGAGGACACCACCGATCGCAAGCGTGCCGAGCAGGAACGCGAGCGCGCCAGCGAGCAGTTCGAGGTCGCCGTCGGCGATCTCGCTCGGTCGGTGGGGGTCGCCGCCGACCCCCAGCAGGCCGCTGAACGCCTCGTGAACGCTGCCCTCCGGGTCACCCGGAGCCGGGCGACGGCCGCCGTGGACCCGGACGGCGTGATATCGCTGCGGGGGCGGACCGAGGGCGACCGGGAGGAGGCCCGGGAGCTCCTGCGGGAGGGCCCCTCGGCCTTCGAGTGGTTCTCGGCCAGCCTGCCAGACGCCGAACGCCCGGTCAACCTGGTCGTCCTCCCGGAGGACGAGGAGCTCAAGGAGAGCGACCGGAAGAAGCTCGAGATCCTGGCGACCCAGGCCTCCCTGGCCCTCCAGCGGGCCGAGGTCCTCGAACGTGTCCGCACCGCCTACGAGCGCCTGGACCGGTCGCTGGAGCAGAAGCAGGTGTTCATGGACGTCCTCAGCCACGACCTCAAGAACCCGCTGGCCGTGGCCCGGGGCCGGGTGGAGCTCCTCGCCATGAAGAACCCGGAGGTCCAAGGGGACCTCCAGACCGTCGAGGAGAGCCTCGACCGGGCCGAGACCCTGATCGAGAAGGCTGTCCTCTACTCCCGGCTCGAGGAGCAGGAGGAGATCGACCGGGGCGAACGCGACCTGGTCAACATGGTCTGGGAGGTCGCCGATGCCCTGGCCCCCTTGGCTGACGAGCGCGGCATCGAGCTCGAGGTCGACGCGCCGGACATCCTCGTCTGCGCCACCCACCCCATGCTGGGCCGAGCCATCGAGAACCTGGTCTCCAACGCGATCAAGTGGAGCCCCGAGGGCGCGCGGGTCTCCGTCGTCCTCGAGCAGGACGGCGAGGTCGCGCGCCTCTCCGTCGTCGACCGTGGGCCTGGCATCCCGCCCGAGGAGCGCCGCAAGCTCTTCACCCGCTTCTCCCGTGTGGACCGCTCGGGCGTCAAGGGTACCGGGTTGGGCTTGGCCATCGCCAAGCGCATCGTCGAGATGCACTACGGCCTGATCTGGGCCGACGAGACCCCTGGTGGTGGTTCGACCTTCGTCATCGAGATCCCCCGGGAACCTGGCCTCCACCTCGACCGCGGCAGCTCAGAGGCCGCACCCAGCCACGAGCCCGGCGCAGCCGAGGGGACCAGCGGGGCCGCCGGGACCGGCCAAGACCTCAGCAACGCCGGCGCCGGGACGGGCCCCGGTGAGGTCAGCGAGAGCTGACCCCGGTCGATGGACCCGCGGACGGTCCGTCGCATCGCCCAAGCAGGGCTTTCAAGGTGGACCGCCGTTGGCCCCTCGATGCACGACCGCCCCCGCGCAGCGCTCGTCACCGGTGCCAGCCGAGGCATCGGGGCCGCCACCGCCCAGCGTCTGGCCGAGGACGGGTTCGACGTCGCGGTCCACTACC
>CAYXGD010000086.1:0-8368 GCA_964464425.1 uncultured Thermoplasmatales archaeon | reverse complement strand
CGATCGCGATTACGGTGGCGACCATGGCTTCACTGGCGGCCACGTTCTGGGTCTGCGTGAAGATGGCGAACGCGCCGATATCGGTGATGGCGGAGTAGAAGACCGCCTTGCCCACGACGCCGTACACCTCCTCGCGGTCGTCCTGGTTCTCCAGGTTCCACGTCATGTGTAACGCGTAGTCCGCGCCGATCGACGTGATGAACACCGCCGGCAGCATGAGCGTGATCGCCAGGCCGATCCCGACGCTAGGGAGGATCCCCAGCCACCACAAGCTGGTCGCGCCGACAACGCCGAGCACGGCCAACGTGGCCCGGATCGACCGGGTGAACATGATGGTGAGCAGGGCGACCACGATGCCCGAGATGATGGCCAGGTAGGAAAGCCACGGCAGCTCCTCCTCGATGAAGAGGTAGTTGGTGGCCGTGTTCCCGACGAAGGAGACGGTCAGGTCGTTGGGTTTCTGGTCCTTGGTCTCGTCGTAGGCCTCCCAGACATCATCCCAGGCGGCTTCTGCCTTCTCGAAGCTCCCTGTGGTGGTGGCCAACGTCATGATCGAGATGTTGTACTCAGGGTGATCCACGAACAGGGAGCTGAACGTGCTCAAGGGGGAGGCGAACATGGCGTCCATCTCCTGCTGGATCCCCTCGCGTGTCCGCGGGTAGTTGTCGGCCTGGTCGACCGGGTTGCACCCGGGGATCGGATCCCCCGTCGGGCCCTGGCAGCTCCGCAGGACATCCCGGCCGATCTGCTCGGCGGCCCCCGGACCACCGTCCTTGACGGTCAGCCAGGTCCGCACGAGGAACGGCAACGTGCGTGAGGTGTTGAGGTTCAGGTTCTCCTTCTCGGCCATCTGGCTCTGGAGCGTCTCCATGTACCGGTGGGCCTGGAGGTCGCTGTTATCCCCCTCGAAGACGACGATGTTGGTCTTGAGGACCTCGCCACCCTGCTCCAGATCGTAGAAGCCCTGCAACCCCTCGACGTGCTGCTGGCGGAAGGGGTCGTCCTCGGGGAAGTTCAGGGCCGGCTCGCCGAACTCCTCGATCCCCAGGCTCTGCGTACCCACAGCGGTCATGCCCGAGATGATGACCACGACCAGGGCGACCAGGACCCGCCGGTTGGACAGACCCCGGACGAAGTTGGCCACCGCCTGGGAGGGTTCGAACTGCTCACCCATGCCCTCACCGGCATCCGAGAGGTGGAGCAGCGCCGGCATGAACGTGATCGTCAGGAGGTAGATCGAGACGATCCCGATGGCCGCCAGGAGGCCGACCTGGGCCATCAGCAGGCTCGGGCTCACGGTCATGACCAGCAGGCCCGAGGCCGTGGTCACGGTGGCCAGGAACATGGCGAACCCTGCGAACCGCCCGCTTCGCCGCAAGGCCGAGATATCGTCGTAGCCTTCGGCCTTCAGGTGGGCGAACTCGGTGATCTGGTGGATCGAGAAGTCGATCCCCACACCTAACAGCAAGGGCAGCACGGTCAGGTTGAGCGTGTTGAGCGGGATCCCGGCGTGCCCCATGGTGCCGAACGTCCACACCGAGCCAACCAGGAGCGCCGAGCCGCCGATACCGATGGCGGTGAAGCTCCGGAACGCGATGTAGAGCACGACCACGACGAAGGCGAAGATGATGGGGAACAGCGTGACGAAGTCCTCGCGGGTGAGCTCCGAGGAGTGGGCGTTGGCCACCGGGATGTCCACGGTGAACAGGGGCGGGTTGTCCTCGCCCCAGACCTTGTACTTCGTCTCGTTGTTCTCGACGGCCTGGATATAGTTCTCACGGGCCTGGATGGCCGCCTCGCCGATCTCCTGGGTGGTCGCAGTCTCCTCGGTCGAGACGAGGTAGAGGGCGGCCGTCTGGTCGAACGACGGGTCGATCACCGGTGTGACCGAGTCAGAGATGGCCGTCCAGACCGTCTCGTTCACGTTCCGGTACTGGAGCTCGCCCTGGGGACTGGTCCCCGGCAGGGAGTACGCTTCCGGATCGGCGTCCTGCCCGCCGGCGATGGTCCAGTTGATCAGCTTGTAGAACCCGTTGATCCCGATGTTGTGCTTCAGGAGGTCCTGATCCTCGAGGATGAACTGGTAGAGCTCCTCCTCGGCACGGACGTAGACCTCGTCGGTGATGTTCTCACAGTGGATCGAGTCCGGTGGCCGGTTCGGTAGCTCGCGTTGGCTATCGGCCCGGCACTGCGCTGGGTTCTTCTTGAGTTGGAGGGTGACCTGCTGGGTGAAGGTGCTCTTGAACTCCGAGGTCACGTTCTGGGCCGCACTGGTGTTCCCGTTGCCCCGGGGCAGGACGTCGGCAACGTCGACCTCGGTGTTGATCTTGGTCACGCCGTAGCCGAGGCCGGCGGTGAGAAGGAGGGTGACGAGGACGACGGCTTTGGCGTTCTCCGCCGACCAGACCTGGACCCTCGAGATGATGTTGCCTTCGGGGGACTGGCTGACCAGCTTGCCACGGGCGGTCGTGTTGGCCACGGTCAGCGCGATGCGGACCGCGGTGACCACCGCGATGACGACCCCGAGGATGAGCGACAGCAGGAAGAACTCGGGACCGTCGACCCCGAGCGTCGAGGGGAACAGATCCCCGACCTCGAAGGACCCGACGGCGAACGCGACCAGGCCTGCCAAGAGGCCGCCGACGGCTGCCATGCCCACGGTCCTCAGGATCGTGAACTCGCTCCAGGACCGCTCCCGGCCGCGGACACCCTTGGACGGGGTACCCCGGATCTTCTCCCGGTTGGCCAGGGCGTAGGTGATCGAGCCGACGATGGCCCCGATCAGGAAGCTGACCAGGAACACGGCCAAGCCGAGGCCAAGCCCGGCGGTCATCGGTTCGACGACCGGCTGCTTGTCCCAGACGAGCCAATCGAAGCTGGCCCCTGTGACAGTGTAGTAGGCGATGACCGCGTGGGCGACACCGGCTAGAACGGCGGCGACGACGCCGAAGAGGATCGTCCATAGCCAGGCGTTGGGCTTACCCCGTGCCTCTGCCATCGACCATCCAGGCTTCTCCTACGATAAAAGGCTTCATCGGTTGGGCCTGGACCGGCTGCGGCCCAGGAGGCGACCGGCCAGCGGGCCATCTGGACCATCTGGAGCGCGGGCGGCGCACGATTGGGAGGCTGGAAAACGGTTGTCAGCGAGGCGCACGCCCGCGCAAGCAGCGCTAACGGATGCCCCGACTTAGGGCTTACCATCGGCACCGGACCACCAGACCAGATGCACGGGAAACGCGTTCCGCCAAGCCTTTGTAGGGCCAGGTTCGTCTGTAACGTCGGGTAGGCCCTGTGGCCTACCTGGGATGGGACCTAGCTTGCCTTTCGACCGCACGACGTTGATCCTGCCAGACGGCACCCACTTCCTGGAACGGACCATCGAGACCCACGGCGACGTGGTGCTCGGGGACCACACCACCGTCGAGTACGGCCTGGCCACGCCCGGCTCGGCCTTCCTCGGCGAGGGCGTGGAGGTCCAAGGGGACCTGACCACCGGCGGCGACACGCGCATCGATCACTTCAGCACCGTCCTTGGCGAGGTCAAGAGCCAAGGGTCTGCCTACCTCGCGGAGGGTGTCCGGATCGCCGGGCGCCTCTCGGTCGAGGACGACCTGGACGTCGGCGACGACGTCACCTTGGAGGAGGGCTTCGAGGCCCGGGGCTGGATCAACATCCGCAACCCCATCCCAGTGGTCGTCTACCTGTTCATCTACCTCCTGCAGCTCATGCGGCAAGGTCGCAGCGAGGAGGTCGAGCAGATCCTCCAGCAGCTCGACGAGGAGGAGGAACGGTTCCGCATCGCCGAGACCTTCCTCTTCCTGCCCACCAGCTCCAAGCTCGGCCTCGAGCAGAGCACCATCAAGGGCGGCCTGGCCGCCGGGGTCGACTGCCGGATCCTGGGCAACTTCCAGGTCGAGGGCGCTGCCCGCCTGGACCGTGGCACCGAGCTCCACGGGTCGCTGCGAGCCCGCAAGGACGTCGACCTGGGCCCCGACGCCGAGGTCCACGGGGACGTCGAGTCCTGGGGCGAGGTGCAGCTCGGGGAGGGCGCGATCGTCCACGGCCAGGTGCAAGCCCGCCGGGTCGAGCTGATGCCCGGTGCCGAGGTCATGGGGACCATCGTGGCCCCCGAGGGCGTCCAGTTCCTCACCGAGACCAGCCTCGAGATGGAGGAGAAGGTCAAGGACTTCAACGACGGCGTCCGCAACGTCACCGACATGCTCGAGTGACCGGCTCGGTGCGAAGAGGTAAAGAACGCCGGCCCTTTCTTGGGGCCGATGGAGCTGGGCCTCGTCGGCAAGCCCAACGTCGGCAAGAGCACCTTCTTCTCCGCGGCCACCCTGGCCCCGGCGGAGACGGCCAACTACCCGTTCACGACCATCGATGCCAACCGCGGCATCGGCTACGTGCGCGTCGAGTGCCCCCACGTCGAGTTGGGGTTGGACGGGTGCGATCCCAACAACGCCCACTGCGAGGACGGGACCCGATGGGTGCCCGTCGAGCTGGTCGATGTGGCCGGCCTGGTCCCCGGCGCCCACGAGGGCAAAGGCCTGGGCAACAAGTTCCTCGACGATCTCCGCCAGGCCGCCGCGCTCGTGCACGTCGTCGATGCCGCCGGCGCGACCAACGCTGAAGGCGAGCCCGTCGACCCGGGCACGCACGACCCGGCCGAGGACGTCGAGTTCCTGACCGACGAGATCGAGCACTGGCTCAAGGGCATCCTTTGGCGGGACTTCGACCGTGCAGCGCGCCGCTTGGACGCCGAAGGTGGCGGGAAGGTCGAGGACGTCATCCACGACAAGCTCTCGGGCCTCGGGGTCGCCCACGCCCACGTCGTCAAGGGCCTACGTGAGGCCGAGCTGACCGACAAGGGCCCCAAGCAGTGGACCGAGGAGGATGCCCTCCGCCTGGCCAGAGCGATCCGTCGCGTGGCCCGGCCGGTCATGATCGCCGCCAACAAGGCCGACATCGCCGAGCAGGACGCCCTGGATCGGCTCGACCAGCGGTCGCCGGACGTGGTCATCCCGACCTCGGCCGATGCCGAGCTCGCGCTGCGCCGCGCCGAGGAGAAGGGCTTGATCACCTACCAACCCGGCGACGACAGCTTCGAGATCTCGGGCGACCTCGCGGGCCCGCAGCGGCGCGGGTTGGAGATCATCCAAGAGAAGGTGCTCGACCGGTTCGGGAGCACCGGCGTCCAGGCGGTCCTGGAGGAAGGGATCTTCGAGGTGCTGGACCGGATCGCCGTGTTCCCGGTGGAGGACGAGGCCAAGTACACCGACGGGTCCGGGAACGTGTTACCCGACGTGTTCCTGGTCCCCCGTGGGACCACAGCCCACGAGCTCGCCTACCGGGTCCACACGGACATCGGGGAGGGGTTCATCCGGGCCGTCGATGCCAAGACGAGCCGGACCGTGGGGGCCGACCACGAGCTCTCCCACGGCGACGTGGTCCGGATCGTCTCGAAGTGACCGGAGTCTAGCTGTAGACGCCGAGCTCGAACTCGAGCGCGTAGAACCCGATGCCGTGGCTGGCGTGGAAGCTGTTGATCGTCGGCGCCTGCTCGAGCTCGATGACCATGTACCGGGCCCCGTCAGGTAGGTTGGCGCCCAGCAGATCCTCGCCGGGGTCGGCGTCGGTGGCCGTCAGCGGGTTCATGGCCGCATCGAAGTATCGGATGTGGAACTCGTGGGTCCCGCCTTGGTCGTTGGTCCGCTCCAGGCAGAAGAGCTCGTCGAACCGCTCCCAGCCGAGGTCGACGACGTAGGCGTCGATCCCGTTGGTCCGCTCCAGGGCTTCGTGCTCGCCGCGGGCCATGAAGTACACCAGCTCGCTGGCCGAGATCTGACCGGTCAGCGGGTTGCCGGCGCTGATCTTGCCTGTCTTGTACGCGTCGTCCGGGCAGCCGGGGTCGCTCTGGGGGGTCGCGGTGCCCAGGGGGGCCATGCCGGTGATCACCAGCAGGGCCAGGGTGGTGACGATGATGCCTCGCGGGGTGGCGATGTCCATGCTCGTGGCCTCCGTGTGGCATGCCCGTCCCCGGGAGGTATAAAAAGGTCTCTCGTGACGGGGCGTTCACATCAGGCCTGCTCGTCACCTACCCTGGTGACAACAGCCTCCAGGGCTTCCTGCTCGAAGCCGCTGATCTCGCCGGGGAGGACGACGGTGTGCATCGGTGGTCCGGCGTCGATCTTGGCCAGCTCGCCTACGGCGCCGAACCAGGCCTGCTGGTCGTCCTGGCCGGCTCGCGCGACGATGCACGCCGTCATGGCGGGATCGATCACACCTTCCCCCCGTCGGTCCTCGAGCTGGAGGAGGACGTCTAGCCCTTCGGGCCCGGTCATGCAGCCGTCCTCCCGGATGTCCAGGAGCACGAGGGAGTGGAGGCCCTGGGCCCGGTTGTCCCGGACGACCTCGTACGGGCTTTCGGGGAAGTAGCCGGGCTGGGGTGTGACCAGCGTCGTGGTACGCCCGAACTTGTAGTGGGAGAGCCCCAGGATGCCGGCCGCGGCGGTCAGGATGCTGGCCCCGAACCGGAGCTCGACCTGGATCCCCCGCTCCTGGGCGGCCATACGGAGGGCCGTGTGGGTCGTGGCCGAGAGCGGGTCCCCGACGACCAGGAGGCAGCAGCCTCCGTCCTGGGCGGCCTCCAGGAGCTGGGTTTGATCCTCGACGGCTTGGCGGTCCAAGCCTTCGACGGGTCGACCGACGAGGTCGGCGAGGTCCTCGAGGGTGTCGGCGGCGAGCGCGGTGTAGCCCTCGAGGAAGACGTGGTCGACGCTGCGGGCGGCCTCGAGCCCAGAGAGCGAGATGCCGCGGGGCCCCAAGCCCAGGCCAACGAGCGCCAGACGGCCGGTGGCAGGGTCGGTCACGGCCGGCCCATGCCGCCCCCGGTTGAAAAGGGCGCGGGGCTCCGGAGGGCGACATGTCCACCTGGAGGGGCCGAGGTTATGGTGCCGGCGACGTGGAAGCCTACGATGGACGAGCCGACGCCGCCCCGGGCAGGTCCTGTCGGGCGGGTCCTGCTGCTGGGCGCAGGTTTCCTCAGCGTCGGCTTGGCCTTCGCAGGAGCTGTCCTACCGCTGCTCCCGACGACGCCGTTCGTCCTGCTGGCCGCGGCCTGCTTCGCCCGTAGCTCGCCCCGCTTCAACCGCTGGCTCTACGACCACGCCTGGTTCGGCCCACCGCTGCGGGCCTGGCGCGAGCACCGGGCGATCCCCCGATCCAGCCGCCGGTTGGCGCTGCTCGTCCTCTGGGTCACCTTCCCGATCTCGATCCTGCTCCTCCCGCTGCCGCTCTGGGGCCGGGTGGTCCTGGGTGGGATCCTGGCCATCGCGACCATCACGGTCCTCTCGATCCCCGTCCTCGAGGACCAACCCGCCTCCAAGGAACCGGGTCCGCCGAGCTCCTCCCCGGGTCCCTGACCGGGACACCCAAGAGGGGGATACCCGTTGGCCCGCCCACGTGGCCGGCAGCTGGCGCGAGCACATGGACGCCCCCGAGGAGATCCGTGAGGCGATGCCTCGTGGGTACGACGTGATCGGCAGCGTGGCCATCATCCGGATCGACCCCGACCTTGCGGAGTGGGCCCAAGCGGCTGGTGAGGCGTTGCTGAAGGGCGTGCCCAACGCCAAGACGGCTGCCATCGACTGGGGCGTCGAGGGACAGGTTCGCGCCCGGAACATCGAGGTCGTCGCCGGCGAGCCCTCGCTGGTCACCGAGCAGAAGGAGAACGGGTGCCGGTTGCTGGTCGACGTGGAGACCTGCTACTACTCCCCCCGGCTGGCTGGCGAGCGTGCCCGGGTGGCCGCCCAGGTGAGCGCCGACGAGCGCGTGCTGGACATGTACTGCGGGGTGGGACCGTACGCGGTCCTGATCGCCCGGCAGCAGGGCGCCCGGGTCCTCGGGCTCGAGATCAACCCGAGAGCCGCCGAGCTGGCCCGGGAGAACGCCGATCGGAACAAGGTCCCCGATCGTGTCGACATCGTCCACGGGGACGCCCCCCGGCTGACCCGAGCGATGCCGCCGACCTTCGACCGGGTGATCATGAACCTCCCGCACACCGCCGTCGAGCACCTGGGCGACGCGGTGCCCGCCTGCAGGCCGGGAGCTAAGCTCCACGTCGGCGCCATGCTCGGGAAGGACGAGGCCCCGGCGACCGCCGACGAGATCGCCGACGCGCACGACCTGGTCCTCGAGGAGCTCGTCAAGATCAGGAACTACAACCCGGCCGTCGGTCACTACAGCCTGGAGCTCAGGACCGTCGGCGCGCGGGAGTAAAAGGGTTAAATCAGGTCGGGGTTGGCCGGCCTGCGCCACCGTAGCTCAGACCGGCCAGAGCGGCTGTCTTGTAAACAGTTGGTCGAGG
>CAYXGD010000085.1:0-8455 GCA_964464425.1 uncultured Thermoplasmatales archaeon | reverse complement strand
TGAGATCCGCCGCCCAGCAGGCCCTGGACGCCCAGACGTGACCCGCCAGGGCCACGGGACCTGAGGGAGGGGTTTTTGAACGAGCGTCCTAGCATATCAGGGGATGCCCGGTACCACGGTCCATCAGCCTGGCCAGGTGCGGGAGCTCGCGGTCGCCTTCGACCAGCTCCTGGAGATCACCTGGTCCGAGCACCAGGCCCTGGTCGCCCAGCTCCGACGGATCCTGTCGATGGAGCAGCGGCTGCTGGACCTGTGCCGATGCGCGGGTCTCGACGTCCCGAAGACGAGCGAGGCCCCGGATCTCCCCGATATGAAGGCCGTGCCGGGCGGCGACCCCTCCTCGACCACCCTGCACGGACGGTGGGAGGGCGCGTTCAGCTTCGACCCCTGATCCTCGCCCCGTAGGCCCTGGAACCGCCCGCTTCGAGCGGTCGCTGGGTCCCGGGCCGGCACGACGTTCCGAGAGAGCTCCAAGAACCCTTTTTGACCCTCACGTCCCACCAGGTGCTAGCCATGCCCTCCCCCACGCGTTTCGAACAAGCAGGGCGCACGTACCAGAACATCCGGGGCTACCTGGCCGAGCTGAACGCCAGGGTCCGCGTCCGTGCACGGTTGTACGGCGAGAAGGCCCTCCAGGTCACCGTCGACGAGGCAGGGCTGTCCCCTGTGGACATCCAGCGCCTCCACTGATGCCTGAGCGGGACCCTCACGCGATCGGCCCTGGCGGCCGGTCAGCCGTGTGGCGTCCCGGTGCCGCGACGTCCTCCTCTCCTGCGTCCTCCCCCCTGGACAGGCTGAGCCTTGGCGCGGCGAGCGTCGACCGGAAGCCTTGAGCCCCAGCCGGCGGCTGGGGGGCCGATCCTCGTGCCGGATGGACGCAAGGCTGTGGTCGGCTGGACGCTCTACGATCTGGCCAACACCATCTTCTCGTTCAACATCCTGAGCTTCTACTTCCCGGTCTGGGCTCAGGAGGAGCTGGGCGCCAGCGACCTCCACCTCTCCATCGCGTTCAGCGCGTCCATGGCCGTGGTGGCCGTGGCCTCGCCGGTCATGGGCGCCCTGTCGGACCGGGCCGGCAAGCGCCTGCCGTTCCTGATGGCCACCACGGTCGGGTGCGTCACCCTGACCGCGCTCCTGGGCCTCGATGGCCTGGCCGTCGCCCTTGTGCTCTACGCCGTGGCCAACCTGCTCTTCCAGCTGGGCCTGGTCTTCTACGACGCCCTCCTGCCCGAGGTCTCCGAACCCGAGACGGTCGGTGGTGTGGGTGGGGCCGGCATCGGGATCGGGTACATCGGCTCGTTCATCGGCCTGGGGACCGGCGCGATCATGCTCTCGCAGCTTGAGACCCCGCACCCCTGGATCTTCGCCGCGACCGGCGGGCTCTTCCTGCTCTTCGCCATCCCCTGCTTCCTGTTCGTCCGGGAGTCGCCCACGCCGGCGGCCGGCCCGGTCTCGCTGACCGATACGATCCGTGGCCTAGCCCAGACCGCACGGGACGTCGTCGAGCTGCCGTCCCTGGGCCGGTTCCTGTTGGCTCGGTTCACCTACACCGACGCCGCCAACACCATGATCATCTTCCTGGGGATCTACACGACCCAGGAGCTTGGGTTCAGCCAGCGCGTCGGCCAGTTCGTCCTCGGCGCCGGCATCTTCTCGGCGGTCATCGGCGGGTTCCTGTTCGGCCACCTGGTCGACCGCAGGGGCGCCAAGCCCGTGCTGATGGGCGTGCTGGGGCTCTGGGTCGTCAGCCTGAGCTTGGCGGCCGCCATCCCCCTGCTTGCCTTGCCCGAGACCCTGTTCTGGGGGGCCGCCTGCGGGGCGGGCATGGCCTTGGGTGGCACCTGGGCCAGCGACCGGCCTTTGATGCTCGAGCTGACCCCCGAGGACCGGGTCGGCGAGTTCTACGGGCTCTACGGCATGGTCGGTCGGTTCGCCGCCGTCGTGGGCCCCCTGGCCTGGGGCGTGATCGTCGACACGCTGGGCTGGGGCCGGCCGGCCGCCGTGCTGACCCTGGTCGGGGCCATCGTCGTGGCCGCCGGGATCCTGGCGGGCGTTCAGACCAGCGGCCAACCCCGCGGGTGACCCGCCAGGTCGTTCCCCTCCGCGATGCGGCCGCAAACCATACCCCTCTGGCAAGCGTTGGCATGGCCGGAGGCTGACGATGCGAGACCCTTCCCACCCTCGGAGCCGCGCGTGGCTTGGAGCGACCCTGGCCGTGACGCTCGTCCTGGCGTTGACGGCACCCACGGTCGCCGCTGCCGAACGCCCGAAGTCCTGGACCTGCGACGACTCCGGCCAGCTCGTCTGCGCCGGCGCCGATGCTGGTGCCCAGATCTCCTGCGACCTGACGCGGACCTCGGACAGCAGCGCCGACGCGCGGTGCTCCTGGACCTACGGCCAGTTGATGGGCGGCGCCTCGCCGCTGGGCCTGCCCGGCGAGGCAGTTTTCGCGTGGTCGGCCACGATCCGGGTCTGCCACACGACCGCTGACCTCCAGCCGATCAGCTGCGACAGCACGACCCCCGCCGGGGATGCGACGTGCAGCTGGGCTCCCCTCCAGGAGTGCATCGAGAGCCAGGGCCCCAACCCCGGTCAGACCGACGTCACGGTCATCGAGACCGGCGAGTGCTTGCTCGTGGAGATCGAGACCTCGGCCACGGCCCAAGCCTGGACCCCGACCCAGGGTGACGAGCTCGCCGACGCTGCGCACACGGGCACCGGGTCCAACGCCGGTGCCGCCTGCCTCCAGAACAACGGCCGGTGACACCGGCGGACCCCAGCAGGTCGCTTCGAGCGCCGTGAGAGAACGCCTTTGGACCCCGCAGGCCCCCTTCGGGCCATCGAGGAGCCCGGAGGCTGCCCGCATGCTCACCCCTACCCGCCGACCTATCCTGCCCGTCCTTGCGCTCGCAGCCGTGATCATCCTGGCTGGTACCACCGGCCTGCTCCCCACCGTAGGCGCGCAGGGGATCGGGGGGAACGACACCGGCGGCAACGACACCGGTGACGGCGGGATCGGCGGCGGGGATGACACCCCCCAAGGCCCCGAGGACCCCGGCACCCCCCACCTGGCCAAGGCCGTGGCCAACCGGGACGCCGATGGGACCTTGAGCACGCACGCTTGGGCCGAGCCCGGGGAGACCATCGAGGTCGAGCTGACGTACACGAGCCGCAACGGGTCCACGACGAACATCACGGTCCAGGACCGCGTCCCAGAGCACACCGAGCTGGTCACATGCAGCGGCGGGTGCGCTGCCGAGGCCGGAGATGGACCGGGCACCGATCTCGTCTGGTCCTACGAGAACGCCTCGGACAACCAGACCTTCCAGGAGACCGTCGAGCTCCGCGTCCTGACCGACGCGCCGACGTCCGGCACCGACGTGGGCGCCCCGGCCACGGTCACCACCAACCAGACCTTCGGCTCGACCGCGTCCAACGACGTCCATCTGACCGTCACCCGGCCCACCACGCCCCTGGACTTGGCGGTCCGGAACACGGCCGATGATCTCGCCAGCGGCTACGCGGACAGCTACCTGGTCCGCGCCGGCGACCCGTTGACCTACCGCCTGACCTACGAGAACACGGGCGACCAGGCCATCGAGAACCTGACCCTGGCCACCCTGGTCCCCGACCACGCCGAGATGGCCGCCTGCTCCGACAACTGCAGCACCGACGGCGACGACGGACCTGGAACCAACGTCACCTGGTCGATCGGCGACCTGGGAGCCGGCCAGGCCACCAACACCACGGTCGATCTTGCGCTGAACGCCAGCTTCCCGGACGGGACGACGACCCTGACCGTGCCCGCCGTGGCCAGCTACATCAACGAGACCGGGAACCGGACCAACCGGTCGACGACCCTGAGCCTCACGGCCACCGCCTCGACCAACGCGAGCCTGACCCTTTCGGTGGCCCCGGCGGCTGCCAGCGGCGACGGTGCCAAGACCCTGGACACCGAGCCAGGCACGAACCTGACGTACACGCTCACCTACGAGAACAGCGGCAACGCCACGGCCGCCGGGGTCACCCTGGAGGACGCCGTCGTGGACAACGCGACCCTGACCGGGTGCCCCGACCCCTGCAAGCCCAACGGCGACGGTGGGCCCGAGACGCAGCTCCGGTGGCGCCTTGGCAACGTCACCGGCGGCAGCGACCCGACCGTGGTCACCTTCTCGGTCCGGCTCGACGCGACGTTCCCACCGGGCACGACGATCATCTCGAACACGGCCAAGGCGACCAGCGACGGCGCCGACCCGATCCGCAGCGACCGGGTCGAGGTCAACGTGACCGGCGAGGGCTCCCCCGGTCCCAGCGACACGACCTGCCCCGAGCCCCAGGACGACCAGAGCGGCAACGCGACCGGGAACCGCACCGCACCGTCCGGCAACGAGAGCCAGAGCGATGCTGCAAGTTGCCCCGAGGCTCAGGCCGACGAGGCGCCCCCCGGGAACCAGACCGGGGAACCGGCCGACCTGGTGGTCGAGAACCTGACGGTCGACCCGGCCCTACCCAACGTTGGGGAGACGCTGACCGTCAAGCTCACCGTGACCAACCAGGGCGGCGGGGTCGAGACCCCCGTCCGGCTGTCCGTGCGGATCGACGGCGACGAGGTCACCCACGAGGTCCTCCAGGGGATGGCCGCTGGCAGCTCCCAGGAGCTTGCGATCGAGACCGGTTGGCAGGCCACCCAAGGCGGCCACGAGCTGGCCGTGATCGTCGACAGCGACGAGGCCGTCGAGGAGAGCGACGAGCTGAACAACGCGGTCACGACCACGCTGGACGTCGGCGCGTCGCTCCAGCAGACCTCCAGGCCGGATGGCAACGCGACAGATCCGGCCGATGCTGGTGAGGATGAGGGCAGCGCCCTCGGTACGCCTGGCCCCGGTCTGCTCGCTGGCCTCGCGGCTGCGGGGCTGGCTGCAGGGCTGGCCACCGACCGCCGGCGGCCGTGACCGGGTAGCTCAGGCCTGGATCTTGCTGGCCACGGCCTCGGCCACCTCGCTGAGCTTGGCCGAGCCTCCCAGGTCGTAGGTCAGCGGCTTGCCGTCGGCCAGCACAGCGGCCACGGCATCCTCGACGGCCTGGGCAGCCGCCAGGCACCGGTCGTCGCCGTGCTGCTGGCCCAGCCAATCGAGCATCATGCCACCGGCCAGGATGGCGGCCATGGGGTTGACCTTGTCCTTGCCGGCGTGCTTGGGGCTGGATCCATGGACGGGCTCGAACATGGCGTGCTCGTCCCCGATGTTGCCGCTGGGGGCCATGCCCATGCCGCCCTGGAGGACGGCGGCCAGGTCGGTGACGATGTCGCCGAGCATGTTGGTGGTCACGCACACGTCGTAGTACTCGGGCGCGCGCACGAGCCACTGGCAGAAGGCGTCGACGTAGGCGAAGTCGGTCTCGATGGCCGGGTGGCCCTCGGCGACCTCCTCGAAGGTCGAGCGGAACAGCCGGCTGCCCTCCAGGACGTTGGCCTTGTCCACGCAGGTGACCCGGGAGGTGCCGTCGGCCGGGCACCCGTCGCGGCGCTCGGCCAGCTCGAAGCCCCGGCGGATCAGGCGCTCGGCCCCCTTGCGCGTGATCACGTTGTTGTCGACGGCGACCTCGGCCATGCCCCCACGCTCCAGCGTGCCGCGGGCCGGGGTGTAGAGGCCCTCGGTGTTCTCCCGGAGGATGACCAGGTCGACCAGGTCGGGCTGCCAGACCTCCTCGAACCGGCCGTGGATCTTGTGGGGCACGCCATCGAAGAGCTTGGTGGGACGCACGTTGGCGTAGAGATCCAGACCGAACCGCAGGCCGAAGACGACCCCGGCCCCAGCGATGTCGCCCGAGGGCAAGCTGACGCCCGGCCAGCCGATCGCGCCCAACAGGATGGCGTCCTGGGCCTTGGTGGCCTCGAAGGCGCCCTCGGCCCACTCGCTGCCGTGCTCCTTGTAGTGCTGGGCCCCGCACGCGAACGTCTGGGTCTCGAGGTGGATCCCGTGGGCCTCCTGGGCCGCGTCCAGGACCTGGACGGCGGCGTCGGTGACCTCGGGACCGGTGCCATCGCCCGGGAGGAGGGCGACCGAGTAGGTGTGCGCGCCTTGCGCCATGGGCCGGCATAGGGCTGGAGGCCTTGAAGGCTGAGGGTGTGACCCCCTCCGGGTGACAGGCAAGGTCTGACGGTCGTCGTGTGGGATGCTTCAACGTGGCCGAGATCGCCCGGAAGCGTGGATCAGGTGGACGGACGAGCGGGTCCGTTGTGCCACAAAATTTAAAGTCACCTAACCGAAGGACCACGCACCTGGAGGGTCTCACACGAACGCTCGGAGGGTTCTCATGAGAGGCGTCGTGCCCCTGATCGCGATCACCATGATCGTCGGTCTGGCCGCCCCAGTGGTGGCCGCCGAGGATCAAGGCGCGATCGACCTGAAGGAACGGTCCCTGGATGTGCAGGATCTCCTATCCTACGGCTCGTTCGAGCTGCTCCTCCTGCCCGATCACATCCTGGATCAGGCCGGTGCCCCGCTCGACACCGAGCTCCCTGAGGCCAACCAGCCGCTCCAGCCGGACCTGCAGCTCCTGCGGTTCCGGACCACGGACCTGGCCCTCCCCTTCCAGATCGGCGACATCGACCCGCTGGGCCCCAAGACCACCGCCGACGGGTCCTCGGGCACGCTGCAGAGCGGTGACGGGACCGGTGTCTCGGCCGTGGCAGCCTCCAGCACCACCGGCGACCAGACCACCGGGGACGCCGCCACGAGCCCCTCGACGGCCGGTAGCACGGCCGATGCCAGGACGACGACCTCGACCCAGGCGGCAGCCACCTCGAGCAGCCCCTCGACGGTCGACTCGGTCAAGGACGCCTGGCAGAGCCTGAGCGACGGCGAGAAGGCCGCGCTCACGGCCGGCGCTGTCGCGCTGATGCTTCTGGGTCCGTTGACCATGTACTCCCGGATCAGCCGGGACGAGACCCTGGAGAACGATACCCGGCGTGAGATCTACGACATCGTCGAGTCCACGCCCGGGATCTGCATCAAGGACGTGGCCGACGCGGCCGACGTCTCCTACTCGACAGCCTCCTACCACCTGGACCGCCTGGTCAAGACCGACTACCTGGTCAAGGACCAGGAAGGCAACAAGGTCCTGTACTACAAGAACGGCGGCACCTTCACCAAGGACGAGCGCGAGCTGGTCCCGATCCTGAAGAACCACGAGTGCATGCGGGTCTTCGAGCACATCCTCGAGAACCCCTGGTGCTACCGTGCCGAGGCCGCCGAGGCGTTGGGCGTCTCCCACACCACGGTCAACTGGCACCTCAAGCGCCTGACCGATGCCGGCCTCGTGGACGAGCACCGTGAGGGGCGCAACTGCCACCTCTACATCGACGACCAGGCCCTGAACCGGGTGATGGCCGTGATGGACAAGCTCGAGGCCATGGCCGGCGACGAGGAGCTCCCGATGCAGGAGCCGGCTGCAGCCGAAGCTGTGGCGGTGTGACGGCTCCGGCCGCCACCCCCCGCCCACCCATCTCCGGCATCCGGCGACGTTGCTGGGCGCGCAGATCCATCTCCTCTTCGCTCTCGCGTGCCCACAGGCCGGAGCGTCCCCTCATCGGTCGCGAGGTCGCAGCCGGAGCGTCACGCGTCTTCTTGCCGGTCGTTGCGCTGCCTGACCGCCAGCGCCTGGACCACGCTGTGCAAACGTTGGGCGAGGTCGGCCACGCCGAACAGGGTGATGGTGAAGAAGATCCACTCCTCCCAGCCGACGGCGATGAAGTAGAGCGCCGCGAGCCCGCCGGCGGTCCCGGCGGCCCGGGAGACCCTGTTGTGCACCGCGATGCTGCGCTTGAAGAAGTAACCGGCCACCATCATCACCACGTAGGCGGCGAAGAACGCCGCGATCAGGTCCAGGTGGTTCATCACGGCGTCGGGGCGGAAGAGGTAGACCCAGACCATCAGCGAGCTGTAGAAGCAGAAGTCGGCGGCCGAGTCCAGCTGGGAGCCGAACTCGCTTTGGACCTCCCAGCGCCGGGCCAGGCGACCGTCAGCGATGTCGGTGGCCACGGCAGTCATCCCGAACGTGATGGTCGCAAGGGCATCGCCAGCCCAAGCGCCCCAGAAACCGAGGATCACGAAGGGCAGGCGTGCCAGGGTCAGCCCGTTCACGACAGCCCGCCGATGCACGCCTGGCCAGGGCTCCCTTCTCTCATGAGGATACCGATTGCCCAACCCAGCCTATGCTTCGCCGAGGCCCTCGAAGTCCCGGCGGACGCTCCCCAGCGTCTCCAGGTCGACCTCGGCGGCCAGGAGCGTGTCCCGGTACTGGTCCTTGGCCCGGGCCAGCACCCCCCAGGGGCAGGTGATCAGGCTACGGCCGACGACCCGCGGCTCGGCGTGGCCACCGGCCTTGACGACGTAGGCACCCATGTCCCAGGCCCGGGCCACGAAGACGTCGGTCCTCGAGGCACGGGTCGGGT
>CAYXGD010000084.1:0-8501 GCA_964464425.1 uncultured Thermoplasmatales archaeon | reverse complement strand
CGGCAACCTTTTCCCTCTCCACCCGCCCTTCTTGGTTGATGGCAGACGACGCCGTCCGCGTCAAAGCCCAGAACGCCCGGGAAGCGGCACTCAAGCTCGCCCAGGCCAGCGACGACGCCCGGCAGGCCGCGGTCCGGGTCTTCGCTGAGCTGCTCGAGGACGAGCGGGAGCGGCTCGAGCAGGTCAACGCCCGCGACGTCGCCGACTGCAAGGAGGCCGTGGCCAGCGGTGAGATGAGCCAGGCCCTGCTCGACAGGCTGACCTTCAAGGGCCCCAAGCTCACGCAGACCGCCCAGGCCCTCGACGCTGTGGCCGACCAGGACGACCCGATCGGTCAGACGGTCGGCTCGACCCTGCTGGACGACGGCCTCAAGCTCCACCAGGTCCGCGTCCCCATCGGTGTGATCGCCTGCGCCTTCGAGAGCCGGCCCGATGCTGGGGCCCAGATGGCCGCCCTGGCGATGCGGAGCGGTAACGCGATCCTGCTCAAGGGAGGCAGCGAGGCCAAGGGGTCCAACGAGGTGATCGCCGAGCTGGCCCGCCAGGCGCTGGGTGAGGCCGGGTTGCCCGAGGACGGCGTCGTGCTGCTCGAGGACCGGGCCGAGCTCCAGGCGCTCCTGGATCTGGACGAGCTGGTCGATCTGATCATCCCTCGAGGTTCGTCGAGCTTCGTCCGGTTCGTCCAGGAGAACACCCGGATCCCAGTGCTGGGCCACGCCGACGGGGTGTGCCACACCTACGTCGATGCGGCCGCCGACCTGGACCAGGCGATCGACGTGTGCGTGGACGCCAAGACCGACTACCCGGCGGCGTGCAACGCCACCGAGTGCTTCCTGGTCCACCAGGCCATCGCGTCCACGTTCGTGCCCGAGCTGGTCGAGGCGCTGGCCGCCAAGGGCGTCGAGGTGCGAGCCGACCTGGCTGCCCGCAAGTTCGCACCCGGCACCAAGGAGGCCACCGGGGACGACTGGGGCCACGAATGGGGCGACCTGGTCTGCGGGCTGCGGGTGGTCGGCGGGCTCGAGGAAGCCATCGATCACATCAACACGTTCGGCTCGGCCCACACCGAGGCCATCCTCACCGAAGACCAGGACGCCGCCGACCGGTTCGTCCAAGGTGTCGACGCGGCCGGCGTGTACGTCAACGCCAGCACGCGGTTCGCCGACGGCTACCGGTACGGGCTCGGCGCCGAGGTGGGCATCAGCACCGGCAAGGTCCACGCCCGAGGCCCGGTGGGCCTCGAGGGGCTGACCACCACCAAGTGGGTGCTGCTCGGTGACGGCCACCGGGCGGGCACCTACCAGGGCAGCCAGGCCCGGGCGTTCAAGCACGAACCCCTGGACGAAGCCTACACCCCTGGGGATCGGTAGCGTGCACGCCAGCGAGAAGCGCGTGGTCGTCAAGCTCGGCACCAACACGATCACCGACGCGCGTGGCCGACCGGACCGCGCGTTCCTGCGGCGCGTGGCCGACGAGGTCGTCGACCTGATGGATCAGGGCTACGAGGTGCTGCTGGTGTCCAGCGGTGCCATCGGGTCCGGCATGGGCCTGATGGGCATCGACGAGCGGGTGCGCGAGGTCGACAAACGCCAGGCCCTGGCCGCCATCGGCCAAGCCCACCTGATGGGCGCCTGGGAGGCCGCCTTCTCCCGGCACGGCGTGCACGTCGCCCAGCTGTTGTTGACCTACGATGCCCTCAGGGACCGCCAACGCTACCTCAACGTCCGCAACGCCACCGAGACCCTCCTGGAGATGGGCGTGGTGCCCATCGTCAACGAGAACGACACGGTCAGCACCGAGGAGATCGAGACCGACGAGGACCTGGGCCCTGGTGCCACGTTCGGCGATAACGACCGGCTCTCGGCGTACGTGGCCAGCAAGGCTCGCGCCGGCCTGCTCATCCTCCTCTCCGACGTCGACGGCCTGTACACCAAGCCGCCGGACCATCCGGAGGCCGAGCGGGTACCGGTGGTCGAGGAGGTCACCGAGGCCACCTACGCGATGGCTGGCGCCAAGGGCGGGTCGATCCTGTCCACCGGCGGCATGGCCAGCAAGCTGGACGCGGCCAAGATCGCCACGCAGGCCGGCATCCCGGTGGTCATCGCGGACGGTCGCACCGACCGGGTCATCTCCCGGATCGTCGACGGCCAAGCCCTGGGCACGCGGTTCCTGCCCAGCGGGAAGGGCACCGAGAAGGAACGCTGGCTGGCCATCGCCCGACCGGCCGGCACGGTCCACATCGACGAGGGCGCAGCCCGGGCCTTGGACCAAGGCAAGCACCTGTTGCCTGCCGGGATCACCGGGGTCCACGGCTCGTTCCCAGCCGGGAGCGTCGTGGAGATCACCTTGGACGGTCAGCCCGTGGCCAAGGCCATCAGCCACCTTTCGGCCAAGGAGATCGAGGTGGCCAAGGGCTTGCACAGCGACGAGGCCCGCAAGCGCCTGGGCCGGGAGGGCTCGTGCAACGTGACCCGGAAGGGGGATGTGGTGCTGATCTCCGAGGACGGTCAGCGCTCGTAGGTGAGCCAGGCGCCACCGACCGAGACCCTGGCCGTGCCGTTGTGCTCGAAGCTTCCCTCGTACGTACCGTGGGCCAGGTCCGGGTCGGCTGGATCGCCGAGGTGGACGGACGTGGTGCCGTCACCGTTCGGGCTATCCAGGTTCAGACCGATCCCGCCCGTCCACGCCTCGGCGACCGGGCCATGGGGGGACCGGACCTGACCGCTCCACGGCGTGTAGATGCCGGCCCCAGGGTCGAAGCGGACGTAGAACCCGGCGGCCAGGGGGACACCGGAGGGCTGGAAGCTCCAGGTAAGGTCGCCAGGCGGCCCCGTGGCCTCGTGGGGCTCCCCGAGCTCGATCCGCAGGTCGAGGACCTCGAGGGTCCCGCCACCCGGCGCCGACAGGGTCACGTTGGCCTCCTGCCCACCGACCAGGAGGACGTAGGCGCCCGGTCCAGACCCGTTGGGCAGGCCCAGCGCCGTTCGGCCCGTGACGTTGTAGGTGCCCAGGAACGAGTCGTCCGGGCCCCATGCCATCAACGTGGTCTCGCGATCCTCGGGGCCCGAGGCGACCACCCCCTGGTCCTGGTCGGATAGGGTCACGGCGGTCGGGACCGCGGACGGCACGCTACCGGCCATCGGTTCGACCTGGACGCGGAGGGTGTACTCGGTGCCGTCGGGTTCGGCCAGGCCGGCCGAGACGTTGAGGAGCACCGCCTGGTCGCTGGTCCGGGCCAGGGTCGCGTTCAGGGTGGCCCCTGCGATGCCGCTGCTGCCGTCCTCGGTGTAGACGGTGGCCGGCGTGGCCAGGAGGAGGCTCATGGTCGCGGTGGGGGACCCACCCGGGCCTGTCCCGTGGCTGGCCTGGGCCTCGATGCGAGCAGGGACACCAGGTGGGATCCGCTCGGTGAGATCGACGGTGTGCTGGGTGGTATCGTTCCCGGTGGCCAGGTAGGTCAGGCATCCACCACCGAGGCAGCTCTCCTGGGTGCTGAAGGAGCCGTTGCGCCAGAGGACCGTGGC
Source organism: uncultured Thermoplasmatales archaeon (assembly GCA_964464425.1). Taxonomy (GTDB): domain Archaea; phylum Thermoplasmatota; class SW-10-69-26; order SW-10-69-26; family SW-10-69-26; genus CAYXGD01. The sequence goes on along the minus strand of CAYXGD010000084.1, from coordinate 4,977 downwards.
GTCGAGCTCGGCAGGCCTGTAGGCCAGGGTCGCGTTGGCGTCCGTGGCCGCTGGCGACCGTCCTGTGCCACCTGGGGTCGTCCCGTTGGCCTGGCTGGTGGGCTGGGTCTCGGTGCCGTCGCTGCCACCCAAGCAGCCGGTCAGCGGCATGACCAGCAGCACGAGCACCAGGGAAACGGTCCGTCGGGCGACCATGGGGTCTCGCCCCTACGCCTACGAGGCGGGTTATCAAGCGTGTGCCGACGCCATTGAAGCGTCCCGCCGGGTCACCCGCTTCGGCGACCGGCTTCCCAGGCGTCCAGGCTGTCCAGGCCAGCCGCGCAGAACGTCGGTTCGGCGGCCTTGTCGCTGACGAGGCTGGCCAGGTGCTGGTAGCTGCGGAGCTCGCAGCCGGGGGTGCCCAGGATGGCGGCCAGCAGGTACCCCAGGGCCAGCGCGCCCAGGACCCAGGTCTGCAGAGCGAGCACGAAGATGGCCAGCACGGGGCCCCAGAGGCTGTCGTAGAGGACCAGGTTGCTGACCAGCAGGGCCAGGCCGATGCCGACGGCCAGGAGCTGGATGCGTTGACCGTGGCCCCAGGCCAGGCCGACGTCCAGCACGTAAGGGATCGCCAGGAGGCTGATGCCGGTGAGGATCCAGAGCATCGGCTCGCTGGCCAGCGCGGGGTCGAAGAGGCGGGGGAGGCTGGCCAGGGGGTAGGCCAAGGCCAGGAACAGACCGGCGGCCATGAGCAAGCGGACCAGGCGACCGATGGGACCGGTGCGCTCGACGGGGGGTGGCGGGGGCTCGTCCGGGTCCTGGGCCATCGGGCCTGGAACAAGCGGCCCCGACCGTCATCTTGTCGGTCGTCCGGAACCCTCGGTCAGCTCCCCTGCCAAGGGCTTTATGCCTCATCGAGCGGCAAGGGTGGCCGGGGGGGCACCTGCGGTAGCCTGCGTCTTGGCCGTCGCGGGCGCCTGCCAGGGTGAGCCAGCATGGAAGCGTGGTGGATCGGGGCGGCCGAGAACGGCATCATCGGGGCGGCCTTCCTGACCGTCGGGCTCATCCTGGCGATCCGCTTGACCCGCACCCGCCAGTGGCAGGGCAACATCATCGCCTCCCTGTTCACCCTGGTCGCACTGACCTGCGGAGCCGGGCACACCTTCCGCGCGGCCCTGGCCCTGGGACCCGAGCTCGGACTGTTCGGTGCCGCCGGGCTGGCAGCGCAGATCGAGCTGGCGGACTGGCACATGTGGATCGCTGACCTGGCCACGGCGATCGCTGGCGTCTTCTACGTCGTGGCCCGGTTCAAGCACCGGGACATCCTGGAGACCACGCGCCTGTTCGAGGACGTGCTTTCCAGGCAGGCCCGGGCCATCGAGGTGCACGACGGCATCGTCCAGCGCCTGGCCGAGGCCAAGCTGGCCCTGGAGGCCGGAGAGCGGGCCCACGCCCGGGAGATCCTCCACGAGGGCCTGGAGGCCTCCAAGGCGATCATCTCCGGGGTCGGCGAGGCCGGGGTCCCCGGGGACCTCACCCGGTTCCACGACCCCGAGCTCGTGGAGGGGGAGCGCTCGTGATCGCCGCGAGGCGGTGGGGGGTGCTGCTGATCGTGGCGGGGCTCCTGGGTGTCCCGGCTGTCGCGGCCCACGAGACCCAGACCGCCCACGAGGAACCTGTCCCCTACGCCGCTTCGCCTGTCTGGACGGTCACCGCGGCTGCCAACCTGGTCATGGCCGTCACCTTCGCCGCCATCGCCTGGTTCCTCTGGGGGGCGCTGATCCGGGGCCGCCAATGGCGCACCAACCCCTTGCTGGTGGGCATCACCGGCATCTTCACGACGTGCGCCGTCGGCCACTTCCTCCACCTAGAGCACACGCTCTTGCCGGCCTACGCGCCGATCCTCCAGCTCCCGGGCTGGGAGGAGGCGGTGATCTTCGGGGCCTGGAGCCAGGTCGCCATGGGCAGCCCGGTCCTGGCGGCCATGGACGTGGCCACGGCAGGTGTCTCCGTGTGGTACTTCGCCACCCGGCAACGCCACGCCGAGGCGTTCCAGGGCGCCGAGCTGGCCGAGGATCTCGAGGTCCTCGAGGAGGAGGCGCGGTACATGCAGGACACGGTCGTGCAGACGACGACCGAGGCCCTCCTGCACCTCGACCTCGAGCAGGACGACGAGGCCCTGGAGGACATCTCCCAGGCGCTGGAGGACGCCAAGGGCATCGTCGACCGGTTCCTGAGCGAAGGCCGGCCTGGTGACGTGGGGCCCGGGGACCTCGTGCTGTTCCCGCCGGAAGAGGCGTGAAAGCGGCGGGCCTGTCGACCTCCCGGGTTGGCTGGTGCCGTCCAACGACATCTGGCCGTCGACGCCATCCCCGACCAGCGGGGCCGCAGGGTCCTGTGCATTCTGTCTGATCCGCTCAACGGTGAGGCCATCGCATAGGACCAGACCCCCACAGTTCGGTCCCAGCAGCACGTTCTGGAGGACCGAGCGCCCTGGCCGGCCCCCTCCTACCGACGCACGAGAACTTCGCCGCCGCACCTCAAAGGGGCCTGTGCAGCCCCCCGACTGCGTACGCCGAACACTCATGAGCGGGGGGGACTGGGGATACATGGACAGGATAGGTCCATTGATCTTGGGAGCGACGCTAAGCTTGGTTGTCGCAGTTCCTGCGATCGGCTCCGTGGCGAGCGCCGGGAGCTGCAACAACGGTATCTGCGCCGACGTCGACGTCTACTGCTGGGAGGACCCGTACGATAACACCGGCTGCGATGCCTACGGGGCGCACTCGATTACGTTGCCGACTCAGGACGCCGCGGTAGCCGTTGACGCCCAGGGGACGCTGGGTTTCGACGGTGGCGTCATAGATTTGGTGCTCTGACGGCTGGGGTGTTCATACGGAAGGATGGTCGTGTTCGACCCGTGGAACCGTCACCCCCGCATGAACCGTCACCCCCGCATACTGTGGCGGGTACTGGGCGAAGACTCAGAACGCAGGGATGATTGCCACCGACTCTGAAGATGCGGATTGCCGCGGGCTCTCGGGCGTGAATTCGGCCACCGTCTTGGTCAGGGAGGTTACCCTTCAGACCCTTGAGACGGTCGGCGGCCTTGCCGACGACGCACCGTGACCCCGAAAGCGGGCAGCCCGGCCGCCCACACAGGAGGCGAGTTCCTTCCAGGCCGGGTGCTCGCTGGCGGACCACATCGCTGACGCAGTGGACTCGAAGGAACATCGCCAATCTCCACGAACCGGCGCCACCACAAGTTGGGACCCTCATGGAACCAGTTGAAAGATCGATCGTCCTCGCCATCGCGTTCGCACTCGCGCTCGCGGCGCTGCCGGCGTCAGAGACCCTGATGGGAAGCGCCCAAGCTGGCCCCACCGACCAACCGGCGAGCGTCTCCGTCCCGCCTCCCGAAATCGGCGAGGTGTTCGAGTACGCGAGCCCCGAGATGGGGACCCTTACGGTGACGGTGGGTGGGACGACCGTCCGGCCAGACGGGCTAGCCCGCGACCACGCCGTGGTCGACCTGAACCTCACGTGGCGGCACGAGCGCTCCAACCACACGTTCGAGGTCACCTCCTCGGTGGCCACCGAGGAGGGGCTGATCGTCAACGAGTTCGCCCGGTGCGGTGCCCCTTCCCTTGCTGAGGGATCTGACGAGAAGTGCTTGGACGAGCGAGGGATGGTGTTGTTCGCCTCGGGCGGCCTGCCGGGAGGATTCCTGGCCGCCCCGTTCTGGGGGGAGACCCTCGCGACCGGAGAGGAGGTCGACCTCAGCATCCACCCTTTCACCTCGACCCACCGGAACCTCAGCTACGCGGCCAAGCCCGCTGGCAGCCCCGAGACGGCGTGCCTGAACCTGACGGCCACCACCGAGGCGACCCCCCACCTGCGACCGATCGAGCGGTTCACACCCGTGGGAGGCCCCGTCACGCTCTGCGATGGCAAGGCGCTCCCAGACCGCTTCGTGACGATCGACGGGACGACCTGGACGCTTGAGGACCACGCAGGCGGCGGTGACGCGGTCGAGCTCTCCGACGGGACGGGTGCATGGACGGCCCCTGGTGACCCCCTGCCATCCCGGGCCTGGCAGGCGCCCTTCCTCACCGAATCCCCCGACGTCCAAGACAACATCTCGGTCGAGGAGGCGCACACCATCGCCCTCGAGAAGAGCAAGGCCTACCGCGACCTGTTCGCCAACGGCACCGATCCGCTGGTCGTCTCGACGTCCTACTACGATAGCCGTTCTGGGGCTTCGGTCCGCCCTGCCGGGGGGCCCGCCCTTGCGTCCCACCGCCACAGCGTGCGGGCCCTCAGCGCGATGGACGCCGGAGGCCAAGCCGTTGATCTCGAGGTCGTCGAGCATGTCCACACTGTGCTAGGGTTCCGCTCACCCATCACGCCCGAGGAAGAACACTCCATCCGGGACGAAACCGAGCTTCAGGTCCAGGACCCACCCACAAAAGAGCGCCTTGCCCCCCAACAGGCCGTGCTGGCCGACGCGATCGAGCGAGGTGAGACGCTCACCGGACGACCCACTGAGCCCTACATGGGCTATGGGATGGAGATCGTCCTACCCGGGCATGGATGGGGCTTCTTCACACGGACCATCCTGCAGGATCGCTACACGATCACGTCCTACCACGACGACCCCAGCCAATACGCCCCAGGGATCGACTTCCCGTACCGGGCGGTGTTCGACGGACGCACCGGCGCGACCCTCTGGGTCGAGGCGGGGAACACGACGCTCCGGCCGGGGTGAGGGCCTCGGCCAGGGACGGGCTCGCCGGCCAGCTCACCGCCGGATCTTGCCCAGGAGGCTCCGGGCGATGATCAGCTTGTGGACCTCCTTGGTGCCCTCGTAGATCTCGGTGATCTTGGCGTCGCGGTACATGCGCTCAGCGGGCACCTCGTCGACGTACCCGGTGCCGCCGTGGATCTGGACGCACTCGTCGGCGCAGTAGACCGCGTTCTCACCGGCCCACCACTTGG
>CAYXGD010000083.1:0-8548 GCA_964464425.1 uncultured Thermoplasmatales archaeon | reverse complement strand
CCTGGCGGTTCTTGGTGATCGTGGCGACCTCCTCGAACCCGAGGTGGCCGAACAGGCGCTTGGCGACGTGGGCGTCGTCGACCTTGAGGGTGACCTCCTCACGGGTCTTGTCCTCGTCGTCGTTGACCTTGGGTCCCTTGTAGGTGACCTCGACGCCGTCCTCGGCGACACGGATCCGCAACGCCTCGTCGGTCTCGGCGAAGTCGCGGCCGGGATGGGCGAGGTAGACGTCCTTCTCGACCCGGCGTCCTCGAGGGGTGGCCCCCCGCTCGACGAGCCGGTTCGAGAGCCGGCCGAGATCAGGCACGGGGGCCTTGAGCTCGACCTCGACCGAACCAGCATCGCGAGCGGAACCCTGGTCTTTCTGAAGCTGCATATGCGGGGATACTGGCCCATCCGGTTTTAAACTACGGACGGCTTAGGGGCCTGGCCGCCGTTGGACCGGTGGTCCGAGGCAGAGGATCGATGCGTCTAGCCCCCGTCGCGATGGTCGCGCTCATCCTCCTGGTCCCCCTTTCGGGGTGCGTCAGCCTCGACCCTGTCCGGGTCCCGGACCGGCTGCTCGACGACGCGTCGGGCAACGGCTGGACCCAGGACGACGGCCTGACGGCCGAGCCCGACGGCGGGGTCCTCTCCAAGCAGGCGGCCATCGGGTACCGAGACGAGGCCGAGAGCGGTCCTGGCTACCCCGGCGTGCTCATCGTCCAGTCCTTCCGGGGCCTCCTCTCCCCGGACCGGGAAGCGCTCCGGGACGAGATCGGCGCGCTCCTACGCGAGGAGGCCCGCGATCAGGGCCTCGAGGTCCAAGGTGAAGGGATGGGCGGTCAGCGCCGCGTGGCTGGGGGCGCCCTGTCCTTCTACATCGTCATCAACGCGACCGGTACGGCCGACAGCCTGACCTTCACCAACCAAGCGACGGTGAAGGGTGTGGGTGAGGTCTTCCGGTGCACCGGAGGCGCCACGGTCGTCGTCAAGGGCTTCGCCCAGGTCGACAGCCGGAGCTCGATCGGCGGGATCGAGACCTCCCGGGACTACGAGCCGCGGACCTGGAGCGAGATCGTCCAGGATCCGTTCGGGACCATCGAGGGGTTCCAAGGGAGCCGTGGGCTGATCCACAACCTTGTCTGCCCCTGAGCACCCCCGTCCCGCGAGGTTCAACCATATAAGCTATGGGGCCGGGGCCGGTCCACAACATTCAAGCGCCTACGCGTCGGCCTTCGTAGTGGACCGACGTGGTGGGTCCAAGCAAGGGTGAGTCGACGTGTCCAACAACACTGAATCCGAGGAAACCGAGACGACCCGGGAGATGAAGGTCAAGATCCCGGAGCGCCAGTACCTGAAACTCCATGCGCTGAAGATCACCCGGGGGACCGGGATCTCCGAGGCGGTCTCGATCGCGCTGGATGATTTCCTCGACGAGGTCGAGGAACAGGAAGGCGACCTGCTCGAACCGGTCAACGACCTCTTCAGCTAGGTCTGCTAGCGCCTGACGCTCAGCTCCTACGCCGAGGCCCGTCCGAGGGGCCCGCAGCTCCGGCTGCGGCCCTCAGACGGCGCCGACGGCCCCTTTGATCACCTTGTTCTCAGCGGCAGCCAGCGTCTTGTGCACCGCGGCCTTGGAGATCCCGAGCAGGTCGCCCAGCTCGTCCAGGGTCACGTTACGCGGCTGCTCGTAGTACCCCATGGCCACCGCCAACCGTAGCACGTCCTGCTGGCGTTGCGTGAGGTCATCGTCGTCCGGCGGTTGCGGGGTCGGGGTCCAGGGCCCGACGTGGAGCAACTGGAACGTGTCCGGTTGAAGCTGCTCGTTGATCCGTTTGGTCAGCTCGACGAACCCACGGATCCCTTCAGGGCTGGCCGACACCAGGGTGCAGTGGATGTAGCCATCGCGGACGACCAGCGGCAGGAAGAACGCGTCCTGGCCGAGGTGGTCAAGCGCCATGTGGAGCGGGTCCTTGCCGGGGCCGACCTGAGGGAGCTGGAGGGGAACATCCACGGTCAGCGAGTCCTCGCGCTCTGCCAGGACCTCGTAGCCGCCGTAGGCCTCCTCGAAGTGGCGCTCGACCAGCTGGCGGGCCTGTTTGAGGGGCGCCTGGATCGTGTAGATCGCCCGCTCGATCGGCTCACCAGGCCGTGTCCGCAACGGGTTGATCACGACCAGGCTACCCGGTTGCATCCGGGTGAAGCTGCACACGAGGTTGTCGCGTCCGGCGGCCCGGAACGAGAGCTCCTTGAGCACAAGTCAGGCCTGAGGGTTGACGTGTTCAAGATATTTCGGGTCGGAGCGGGCGCCTTCCGCCGGTGGCGTGGTCGCGTGACAGCCGTGCGACACCCTCGCCCACAGGAGGGGAAACCATCTTATAGAAGAACTATCGTAGACCTGGCTAAGACCCGCCTCAGCGGCGGGGACAGGAGTGAAACACACTATGATGGGTGGACAACCGATCCTCGTGCTGAAAGAGGGCACGCGCCGCGACCGCGGCCGAGGTGCCCAGTCGAACAACATCATGGCCGCTCGGGCCATCGCGGACGCCGTCCGCACCACGCTGGGCCCGAAGGGCATGGACAAGATGCTCGTCGATTCCATGGGCGACGTGGTCATCACCAACGACGGTGTGACCATCCTCCGTGAGATCGACATCGAGCACCCGGCGGCCAAGATGGTCGTCGAGGTCGCCAAGACCCAGGACCAGGAGTGCGGCGACGGCACCACCAGCTCGGTCGTCCTCGCCGGCGAGCTCCTCAAGAAGGCTGAGGACCTCGTCGAGGACGTCCACCCCACCCTGATCTGCCAGGGGTACCGGCTGGCCGCCACCAAGGCCCTCGAGATCCTCGATGACTTCGCGATCGACGTCGACGTCGATGACGAGGAGACCCTGAAGTCCATCGCGGCTACCGCCATGACCGGCAAGACCGCCGAGGCTTCCAGCGAGCTCCTCTCCGACCTGGCCTACCGCGCCGTGCGCGCTGTGGCCGACGAGACCGATGGCTCCTGGGAGGTCGACACCGACAACATCCAGGTCATCAAGCAGCAGGGCGGCTCCGTGGCCGACAGCCTGTTCGTCGAGGGCGTCGTCATCGACAAGGACCGCGTCCACACGGGCATGCCCAAGAGCGTCTCCGACGCCAAGATCGCGCTGCTCAACACCGCGCTCGAGGCCGACAAGACCGAGGTCGACGCGAAGATCCAGATCACCGATCCCAGCCAGCTCCAGGCGTTCCTGGACGAGGAGGAGAAGCTCCTCCGCAAGAAGGTCCCCAAGGTCGTCGAGAGCGGCGCCAACGTCGTCTTCTGCCAGAAGGGCATCGACGACCTGGTCCAGCACTTCCTGGCCAAGGAGGGCATCTACGCCGTCCGCCGCGTCAAGAAGTCCGACATGGAGAAGCTCGAGCGCGCCACCGGCGCCCGGGTCGTCTCCAGCATCGAGGACCTCGAGTCCGGCGATCTCGGCGAGGTCTCCCGGGTCGAGGAGCGCGACATCGGCGACGACACGTTCACCTTCGTCGAGGGCAACGAGGCGGCCAAGTCCGTCAGCCTCGTGGTCCGCGGCGGCACCGAGCACGTCGTCGACGAGATCGAGCGCAGCCTCGAGGACGCCATCCGCGTCATCGGCGTGGCCATCGAGGACGGCAAGATCGTCCCCGGCGGCGGTGCCCCCGAGGTCGAGCTGGCCCTGCGCCTGCGCGACTACGCCAGCACCGTCGGCGGTCGCGAGCAGCTGGCCATCGAGGCCGTGGCCGACGCCCTGGAGGTCATCCCCCGGACCCTGGCCGAGAACGCCGGTCTGGACGCGATCAACGCGCTGGTCGACCTCCGCTCGGCCCACGAGCGCGGCGACAAGACGTTCGGCTTCGACGTGTTCACCGGCGAGGTCCGGGACATGCAGGCCGCCAACGTCGTCGAGCCGCTGCGCGTCAAGACCCAGGCCATCCAGTCGGCCACCGAGGTCGCCACCATGATCCTGCGCATCGACGACGTCATCGCCGCCAAGTCCTTCGGCGGCGGCGACGACGACGACATGCCGGACATGGGCGGCTTCTAAGGCCGCTTCACTGGTCCGGCGGCGGGCGCTCCTGCGCCCGCTTCTCTTCTTCCTCTTCCTTGCTGGTCAGCCGGTAGGCTGCCGGTCTCCGCGGGTCTTCGCCGGTGCCCCCGGCGGCCATCTTCGTCACTTGCCGAGGACGGCTTGGAAGGCTTGATATGGGACAGGGGGCCGTTGGTAGGCTGATGGCCGACGAGCGTGGCACCATCGAGAAGGCCTCCGAGGCGTGGGTCGAGGACGGCATCATCACCGAGGAGCAACGGGCTGCCATCCTCGAGCGCTACCCCCAAGGGGACCGACGCAAGCGCCAGGCCGCCATCATCTCGGTCCTCGGGGCCATCCTCGTCGGCGTCGGCGCCATCCTCTTCGTCGCCACCAACTGGGAGGTGATCCCACGAGTGGTCCGCATCGGCCTGCTCCTCGGTTCCATGCTGGCCGCCCACGCCGGCGGCTGGTACCTGCGTGAGGCGACCTCCAAGAGCCCCCGGGTCGGGCATGCCCTCTACCTCCTGGGCTCCCTGCTGTTCGGGGCCACCCTGTTCCTCGGGGCCCAGCTCTACAACGTCAACGCCCACGCACCAGGGCTCCTCCTGCTCTGGGCCCTCGGCGTCCTCCCGATGGCCTGGGGGATGCGCTCCCGCCCCATCCTGATCCTCTCGGTAGGGATCACCGGGCTCTGGCTCGGGTTCCAGACCGTGGACTGGATGGGGATCGCGCGCGACATCTACGGGCCGGCGGCCGTCATGGTCCCCTTCTTCGCCTTCGGCCTGCTCCTCTGGGGCCTGGGCAGGCTCCACGGCGCCTGGGATCGCCTGGCGCCGGTCGCCCGTTTCGAGCCGCTCCTCCGGGGCTTCGGAGCCCTGGGCGTGTTCGCAGGCCTCTACGTCTTCACCTTCGACCTCCCCGAGCCCACCGCCGGGGAGCCAGGCTTCATCCTCCCGCTCTTGGCCCTGACCACGGTCTTCCTGATCGCAGGCTTGGCGGGCCTGGCCTACTGGGCCACCAGGGCCTCGGCCCACCGCCGGCTCGGCTGGGCCGAAACCGGGGCCCTGGGTGGCCTGGCCCTGTTGATGCTCGCCACCGCGCTGCGCCCAGACCTGCTGGTCAGCGCCGTCCTCTTCAACCTCGCCCTGGCCGCCGGGATCATCGCCCTGGTCATGCTCGGGGTCCAACGCGGCGATGAGATGTTCATCAACCTGGGCCTGGCGTTCTTCGTCATCGACCTGGTGACCCGCTACTTCGACTTCTTCTTCGACCTCCTCGACCGCAGCATCTTCTTCATCGTCGGCGGCCTGATCCTGCTGGGCGGCGGCTGGTGGCTGGAACGCCAACGCCAGGACCTGGTCGAACGAGCCCGCGGGGGTGACGCCTGATGGACAAGACCACACGGGTCATCGCGCTGGTCGCCATCCAGCTCGTCCTGGTCGCCGGCATCTTCGGCGTCCGCGGCTTCACGGTCCTTACGGGGGAGGAGATCGTCCTCGAGACGCGACCGGTGGACCCCCGGGACATCTTCCGGGGGGACTACGCGACCCTCGGCTACGAGATCAGCACCCTGCCCGTCGGCTCAGGGAACTGGTCGGCCGGGGACCGTGTCTTCGTCCTGCTCGACAACCAAGGGACCTACCACCAAGCCGTCTCGGTCCACCACGACGAACCTGCGACCACCGGCGACCAGGTCTGCATCCAGGGCCAGGTCCGCTGGGTCGACCGGGGCGAGGCTCGCCCCGACGGTCAGGACCGCTCGGCCATGATGAACATCGAGTACGGCATCGAATCCTACTTCATCCCGGAGGGCGCCGGCGACCCCCCCAGGGACGCCAAGATCGATGCCCGGGTCGCCGTCGACCGCTTCTGCCATGCGGTCATCACCGCGATCCTGGTGGATGGGGAGCCCTGGGACCCCGAGCGGAACGCGGGACGCTGACCTCCCCCGGGGCCTCCGGCTCCCGGTCGCTCACCCGCCCTCGTCATCCTGTGACGCCGACCGCACATAGTGGCCTGCAGCTCCGTGCGACACCGTAGCAGTTCGACCGCGCATCGAACCCCTTCCCAGCGAGGGAGCCCGAAGGGATGTGATTATATCGTCACAAACTTCGACTGGGCGTGGGAAATCCTTTTACCTGGCGGACGACCGTGTGAGGGGTAGACAACGCAAGCAGGCTGGCGTGGCGGTGAGGTGCCGGCATGTCCGGTGCACTGTGCATCCCGCGACACAGCCTGCTGGCAAGGAGGAGACAGGTCGATGGCAGAGCTCGCCAGCATCCAGGTCCGAGGGCCCGTCGAAGAGCGCTACGAAGAGATCTTGACCGACGAAGCGCTGGAGTTCCTCGCCCAGCTTCACGAGATCTTCGAGCCCCAGCGACGTGCTCTGCTAGACAAGCGGGCCCGCCGGCAAGCCGCGATCGACGACGGGGAGCTGCCTGGGTTCCTGCCCGCCACCGAGGACGTGCGCGAGGACGATTGGCAGGTCGCCGAGGTCCCCGAGGCCATCCAGGAGCGTCGCGTGGAGATCACCGGCCCCACCGACCGCAAGATGATGATCAACGCCCTGAACTCGGGCGCCAACGTCTTCATGGCCGATTTCGAGGATTCCAACGTCCCGACCTGGCAGACCATGATGGACGGCCAGGTGAACCTCAGGGACGCCGTGGCCGGCACCATCCGCTTCGAGAAAGCCAGCGGTAAGGTCTACGAGCTCGAGGACGACCCTGCGGTCCTGTTCGTCCGGCCCCGGGGCCTCCACCTGCTCGAGGAGAACCTCTTGATCGATGGTGAGCCCGTGGCCGGTGGCCTGGTCGACTTCGCCCTGTACGTCTACCACAACGCCGAGGCCCTGATCGAACGCCAGGGCGGCCCGTTCTTCTACCTGCCCAAGCTCGAGAGCCACGAGGAGGCCCGCCTCTGGAACCAAGCCTTCGTCGAGGCCCAAGAGCTCCTCGGCATCCCGCAAGGCACGATCAAGGCGACCGTCCTCGTCGAGACCCTCCCCGCCGCTTTCGAGATGGAGGAGATCCTCTACGAGCTCCGTGAGCACTCGGCCGGCCTGAACGCTGGCCGCTGGGACTACATCTTCAGCGCCATCAAGACCTTCCGCGAGCACGAGGACCGCGTCCTGCCCGACCGCGGCCAGATCACCATGACGGTCCCGTTCATGCGGGCGTACACCGAGCTGCTGGTCCACACCTGCCACAAGCGGGGCGCCCACGCGATGGGCGGGATGGCGGCCTTCATCCCCTCCAAGGATCCCGAGGTCAACGAGAAGGCCTTCGCCGAGGTCCAGGCCGACAAGGAGCGCGAGGCCACCGACGGGTTCGACGGCACCTGGGTGGCCCACCCCGGCCTGGTGCACGTCGCTCGCGAGGAGTTCGACAAGGTCCTCGGGGACCGCCCCAACCAGATCGAGAACAAGCGAGAGGACGTCGACGTCGACGCCGCCGACCTGCTCGACTTCGAGGTCGAGGGCGGCACCATCACCGAGGACGGCTTGCGCACCAACGTCAACGTCGGCCTCCAGTACCTGGCCTCCTGGCTGACCGGCTGGGGTGCGGCCGCCATCGACAACCTGATGGAGGACACCGCCACCGCCGAGATCAGCCGAGCCCAGGTCTGGCAGTGGACCCAGCACGGTGCCACGCTCGACGACGGCACGCCGGTCACCGAGGACCTCGTCACCCAGGTGATCGACGAGGAGCTCGACCGGCTCTCCGACGCATCGGATGGCGGATCCGACGACCGCACCTACGAGCGCGCACGGACCCTGTTCGCCACCGTCGCGCTCGACGACGAGTTCCACGAGTTCCTGACCCTCCCAGGTCAGGAGATGATCGAGTAACACTGCACCCGAGGTGATCCCCCCATGGTCCTGCACAACGGTTCGAACGGTAACGGTGGGCTCAGCATCGAAGAACGGATCCGCAAGGAAGCCAAGGCCCTGCGGAAGGAGTGGGAGCGCGATCCCCGCTGGTCCGGCCTCCGCCGCGACTACACCGCCGAGGACGTCATCCGCCTGCGCGGTTCGATCCCGGTGGAGCACACCATCGCCGAGCTGGCCAGCGAGAAGCTCTGGCGCATGCTCAACGCCGAGCAGTACGTCCAAGCCCTCGGCGCGGTCACCGGCCAACAGGCCGTCCAGATGGCCAAGGCCGGGCTCGACGCGATCTACGTCTCCGGCTGGCAGACGGCCGCCGACGCCAACACGGCCGGCGAGACCTACCCCGACCAGTCGATCTACCCGGCCGACGGCGCCCCGCAGCTGGTCCGCCGGATCACCAACGCCCTGCGCCGTGCCGACCAGATCGAGTGGAGCGAGGGCGAGGTCAGCCGCGACTGGTTCATCCCCATCGTCGCCGACGCCGAGGCCGGCCACGGCGGCAACCTCAACACCTTCGAGCTCACCAAGTGGATGATCGAGGCCGGCGCCGCCGGCATCCACTACGAGGACCAGCTCGCCAGCGAGAAGAAGTGCGGCCACATGGGCGGCAAGGTGCTCGTGCCCACCCGCG
>CAYXGD010000082.1:0-8701 GCA_964464425.1 uncultured Thermoplasmatales archaeon | reverse complement strand
TGCGGTGGGCCGTGGAGGGCACGAGCTTGGCCAGGTGCTCGAGGGCCCGGCTGGCCCCCTCCACGGATCGCATCTCGATCCAGTGGCCCAGCAACATCACGTCGATCAGGGTGGCCAGCTCCCAGTAGAAGGGCTCGCCGGGGAACCCGGCGGTGACCGCCAGGGAGTAGGCGAAGGCCACCGTGATGGCCAGGCTGATCAGGGTCATCATGCCCGGCTGCCGGCTGGCCAGCTCGTGGCGGGCGCTACGGAGGAACACCAGCCCGCCGTAGAGGAAGATGATCACGGCGAAGACCGGCGTGACCCACCTCGAGCCGGGGAACCCGAAGGCCTCGTACCCGAGCCAACCCTGGAGGATCGGGCTGTAGTAGAGGACGGGGACGGTCAGGGCCAGGCTGACGAAGAACCGGTCCCGGAACATCTCCGGGGAGTGGCCGGTGTGCTTGTCGTGGTCCCCGTGGCCGCCATGGCCGTCGGAGCCCTGCTCGCTCGAGGGCTCTGTGTGATCCCCGTGGGCCGGGGCCTCCCCACGCATGGAGGGTCCAGGGATCATCAGGCACAACAAGGCTTCGAACTGGTCCCTGATCAGGTCACGGTCAACGTCCCTCGCATGCCCTCCTCGAAGTGGCCCGGCAGGTAGCAGCCGACGGTGTACTCCCCGGGCTGGGCGGGTGCCACGAAGCTGGCCCGCACGGTCTCGCCCGGGTCGGCGTGGACGTGGAAGTCAGCGGCCTCGATGGCGAACTCGTGCTCGGCGCGTCCCTGGTTGGTGAAGACCACCCCGACCGTCGCGTTGGCCGGCACCTCGTAGGTGTCAAGGGAGAACCGGAACTCGCTGGGTTCCCCTGCGGTCACCTCGAGGGTCACCGTCTCGTCCCCTGTGTAGGGACCCACCCCCTCGGCGTTCTCGTGCTCCTCGTCGGTGTCCCAGTCGTGGAGGTGAGGGCCCGGGTGGTGGTGCCCGTCGTAGGGGCCCTGGCCTGGACCCCAGGAGGTCACACAGCCTGCCAGGGCCATGAGCAGGGCGATCGCCAGGGCGTGGGCCACGCGGGACCGGGGTCGAGGCATCACAGGATAGGCCGCTGAGATCCTACTTAAGCTCCGGTGTCCGCGCCCGGTGGTGGGAGAAGGCCCGCCGGGCCTACTCGGGCGGCGCGTCCCGCGTCATGGAGTGCAACCGGTAGGTCCCGTCCATGGAGACGGTGACCTCCACCGGCAGGACGCCCTCGTTCCTCCAGAGGAGGCTGTAGACCTCGGTGTCCGGGGCCGTGAAGTTCCCCGCGAGCTCGGTGCCCGTGTGCTCGATCGGGCGCGCGGTCTCCCCGTCGTCGTGGAAGTGCAGGTTGAAGTAGACCTCCCCGTCAGCCTGCCAGTCGAAGGTGAAGGCGTCCCCGGGGACCATGTTCAGGTTGATCTCAGCGAAATCCTGCGGTTGGACCGTGTAGGTGCGTTCGATGGGACCGAAGGGGGCGGCTTGCCGAGCCTCGACCTCCATCGTGTAGTGGACATCAGCACCCTCCTGGGCGGTGACCTCCACCGTCCACTCACCCGGGATCGGGGGCTGGGTCGTTGTGACGTAGCGATGCTGATCGCTTTCCCCCCACCCGTCGGCGGCGACCTCCCCGGTCGGGTCGAGGAGCTGGAAGTCCAGGGAAGCCCGGGGCATGCTCCAGGTGAGCAGGCCCATGACCTCGGTCGTCCCGTTGGGGACCGTGAAAGTGTAACGCTGGGGGTCGTCGACACCCCCAGCTAGGAACTCGCCCTCGAAGGTCTTCTCGACAGGCTCGAACCCGTCGGCATCCGGCGTCTCACCTGGATCGCTCCCGGGGGTCGTCTCCGTGGTCGTGCCCAGGCACCCCAGGCTCAGGACAAGGATCGTCATGGTGATCGGTAGCCAGCCTCGCATCGGTGTTCGCCAGGGACTCGGCGGACCCCTACATAAGACGCCCGGCGCAGCGGGGAACGCGGACGCTGGAGCCCGCTGAGGACCGGCGCCGATCACGCGCAGACCGGCGCCCGGGCCGCCAGGATCGCGCCGGTCTCAGCATCCACATCGACGTACCGGGCCAGCCCGCAGTGGGACGGTGGCGCGGGCTCCGTGTACCGGAGGAGGAACCGGTAGGAGAGGCTCTGCCGAGCGACCTCCAGGTGCTCGTACGAGATGGAGGTCTGCTCGTAGCCTGCCTCCTCGGTCGCACCCTGGTCGTCCAGCGCGCACCGCATGTACCGCTCCGCGTGCTCCTGGGCCTGGGGTCTCGGGTAGGTCCTGGCGGCCTCGGAGAGGTCGTGGAGACCCTCGATGCTGAACCCGTCGCCGTAGCTGTACGAGGTCACGAGCCCGCCGGTGGCGCCGGCTGTCGACCCATCGGCCACCTGGGAGAACCACGCTTCCTCACGCTGGTCCGGGCTGTTCCAGCCGACCTGCAGCGGGACGTCACCCGGGATCCCGATGTCGGATAAGATCTCCCTGACCCGGTCCTCGGTGGCCTCGAGGGTCGTCAGCCGCCACCGGTCGGGGCCTTGCCAGGAGATCCGGCCGAACCCCTCGGCCGTCGGCTGGCTCGGTCGGTCGTAGGTCACGGTGCCACCACCTTGCGTGTCCCACCGGAGGCGGTCGTCGGTGGACCGCGTCCGGTTGGGCGCCTGGTCGGCCAAGGGGTCATCCACGGCCTCGGCCAGCCGCCGAGCCAGATCAGCGGGGTCGGTCCTCAGGGCATCGAAGAGCGGCGCGTTCCCGCTAGCCGAGCGGCCGCGTTCCAGGCAGGCCTCGGCCAAGGCGTCAGGGCCGTCGCTGCGCCCGTCGTCGGAGCCAAGGCACCCGGCCAGGCTCCCTGCGACCAGCCAGAAGGCCAGCCAGACCCTCCTCGCACCGGGGCCGACCATGCCCCCTCGTCCCCGCTGACAGGCTTCACCTTTCCGGTCAGGACGTTGAACCTCGTCCGGGGGGATCGATCGGTCGCCAGGGGCAGAGGTCGCCCCACGAAACAACCCTTATCACCCCCTGGCCCCGCTGGCCCCCTGTGGTCGACCTTGGCCTGTTGAGCCTAGCCTTCCTGGCTGGCGCCGTGGCGCTCTTCGCCCCCTGTTGCATCGCCATGCTGCCAGCCTACCTGGCCTACGCTGTCCGCGCCCCCGGCCAGGGGGAGGACGGTGATGGCCGACCCTCCGGGCCAGCGCCGAGGGTGGGTCGGTCGATCGCTGCGGCCGGCTTGGCACCGCTGGCTGTCGGCCTCGGCATCTACACCTACCGCGCCTTGACCGGTGCGGCACCCGGTCTGGGCGGCGCCGGGATCGGCCCCGGCCTGGACCTGCTCCCGTTCAGCCTGCTCCTCGGCGGCTTGACCATCGGAGCCATCGGGCTGGGCCTCTGGGCCGGTGCTCGTGCCTTGGGGCGCGCGCTCGCCCTGGGGGGGCTGTCGACCGTCGGCCTGCTCCTCGTCTTCGTCGGCATCGGGTTGCCTGTGGCTGCGCTGGCGCGGTTCCTTGCCCCCTACCTGGCCTACCTGGCCGTCGCTGTCGGCGCCGTGCTCATCGCCCTGGGGGTCGGCACGCTCGTCGGCCACGGGCCCCGCCTGTCGATCCCAGCCAAGGCGCCCGAGGATCCTGCCGGACCGGCCGGTTTCGTGGGGCTGGGCGCGGCCTACGGGCTGGCCTCCCTGGGCTGCACGTTCCCGATCTTCCTCAGCCTGGTCGGCGTGACCCTGGTGACCGGCACCCTGGCTGGTGGCCTGGCTGTCCTGGCCAGCTACGCCCTGGGCAGCGGCGTCGTGCTCACCGGCTTGACCGTCCTGGCCACGGCAGGGGCCTCCCCCGTCCGCCGTGTCGCCCGGGCCACCGGCCCCTGGATGGACCGGATCATCGGGACCCTTGTCGTGCTCATGGGCGCCTACGTCGTCTGGTACTTCTGGGCGTTCCTGCCCGGCCTGCCGGGCTGAGGCCAGGGGCAGGCGGGCCAGGGCCTTGGGGCCCAAGGCCGGTGGTCTCAGCGCTGGGACGGGGCTCGGAGCTTGAAGTACCCCGGGCCCCGACCCAAGGGACGAGCTAAGATGGCAACCTCCTTCCACCATGAGATCTTCAGCGACCACGTGGAGAACGACCCCACCGAAACGACGACGGCGCCCGGCAAGGCCCGTTACCTCTGGGCCAGCATCCGGCTGAGCCTCGGCTGGGTCTTCCTGTGGGCGTTCCTCGACAAGACCTTCGGGCTGGGCTTCGCGACCGCCAGCGAGAACGCCTGGATCAACGGCGGCTCGCCGACCTTCGGGTTCCTGAACTTCGGCACCGCCGGCCCCTTCGCCGGGATCTTCCAGGCCATCGCCGGCCACCCCGTGGTCGACGCGCTGTTCATGATCGGCCTGCTGGGCATCGGCCTGGCCCTGATCCTCGGCATCGGTATGCGCGTCGCGGCCGTCAGCGGGGCGGTCATGATGCTGCTCATGTGGGCTGCCGCGCTGCCGCCGTCCAACAACCCGTTCATGGACGACCACATCGTCTACGGCCTGGTCCTCCTCGCCCTGCCGCTGGTCCACGCCGGCCGCACCTGGGGGCTCGGTGGCTGGTGGCAGCAGACGGCCCTGGTTCAGCGCTACCCATGGTTGGCCTGAACGTTCCGATGCGCGTGGGTCCAACTTCAAGTAGCCCCTCGGCTGACGGTAGGGTGAGGCCATGACCGACGTTCCCCGTGAGGCCCCGGCCGGACCGCTGGTCGGGTACGCCTCCCCCATCGACGTGGATGGCCAGACCCTCGACCGCCTCCTGGAGCACGCGCCGCTGGTCCTCCTCGACCTCTGGGCGCCCTGGTGCGGCCCCTGCCGTGCCATGGAACCCACCCTGGCGGCCGTGGCCGAGGCCCACGCCGGCCAGCTCGTCATCGCCAAGCTCGACGTCGACCAGCATCCCAAGGTCGCCGGGCGGTTCCCGTCCAACGGGATCCCCACGCTCCTGCTCTTCGAGCGGGGCCAGTTGGTCGACCATTGGACCGGGGTGGTCGCCGAGCCGCTGCTCGAGGAACGTCTGGCGCCCTACCTGGACGCCGGACCCCCTGGCGTTCGACCGTGAGCGCGCTGGGCCTCGACGTGGCTACCCGTTCTGCACCAGCTTCTCGATGTTCTCCGGCGGGATCGCACCGGGGATCGCCAGCTGGCCGTAGGCGAACGTGGGGACGCCGCTGATCCCTTGGCGGTGGGCCTTCGCGAAGCGTTCCTCGAGGGCGCCCTCGAGGCGCTCGGAGGCGATGGCCTGCCGCACCGCGTCCTCGTCCAGGCCGACGTGCTGGCCGATGTCGACGAGGACGTCCGGGTCGCCGATGTCCCGGCCATGCTTCCAGAGCGCGTCGAACACGGTATCGTGCCAGGCCTTCAGCGTCTCGTCGTCTCCCTCGTGCTCGAGGTGGAGGGCCACCTTGTGGGCGTCCCATGCGTCGACGTCCTCGGCGATGTCCAGGGTCATCTCGACACCGTACTCGTCGGCCAGCCGCTCGACGTTCGCCTTGGCCCGCGCGTAGTAGGCCTCATCCTTGCCGTCGGGCACGTCGTGGTCGATCTCGTTGTCCTCGGTCCGCTTGCGGGCCCGCAGATCGAAGGGTCGCCACTCGACCTCGGGGGCCTGGTCGGCCTGGTCCCTGTAGGTCTCCAGGGAGGCCTTGCCCAGGTAACAGAACGGGCACACGTAGTCGCTGTAGATCACCAGCGTCTCGTCAGGCGCCTGAGGCATCACCAGGCCATCCGGCGTGCTCCGGGATGAAGCTTGGCTTGCACCCGCCGCCGTCTAGCTTTCTACGACGATGCGGAGTAGCTGATGGGAAAGGCCTTTGTAGCTCCATGTCACGTCTTGACATGCCTCGCCGGAGGAACCTTTCTTGGATGCGCCCCGCCCCCACCATGAGCCGTCGGGCCCGCCCGCGACCACCCTCCAGACGCCCGACGAGCGCGACGCCTGTGGCATCGGGTTCGTGGCCCACCAGCACGGCCAGGCCAGCCACGGTGTCCTCCAGGATGCCCTGGATGCGCTCGCCAACCTCGAGCACCGGGGGGCGGTGGCCGCCGACGGCAGGACCGGCGATGGTGCCGGTGTGCTGACCCAGCTCCCCCGGGGGTTCTTCGAGGCATGGCTGGCCGACCAGGGCATCTCTCTGGATCCCGACCAGCCGCTGGGCGTCGGCATGCTCTTCCTGCCCGTCGACGGGGACGACCGCGCCCAGGCCAGGACCGTCATCGAGGAGATCCTCGAGGAACAGCGGTGTGAGACCCTGGCCTGGCGCCAGGTCCCCCTCGACCAGGACGTGCTCGGCCAGCGTGCCCGCCAGCGATGCCCGGCCATCTGGCAGGTGCTCGTCAGCCCAGCTGACCGATCGAGGGAGGGGAGCCCCGGGGGCGGCCGGAGCTTCGAGGACCGGCTCTACCTCGCGCGCCGACGGATCGAGGCCCGTGCCGACGAGGCCGGGCTGGACGTCTACATCCCGTCGTTCTCCACCCGGACCATCGTCTACAAGGGCCTGATGGTCGCCAGCCAGCTCGACCGGTTCTACCCCGACCTGGCCGACCCGGCCTACGAGACGGCCATCGCCGTCTTCCACCAACGCTACAGCACCAACACGTGGCCCTCCTGGCCTCGGGCCCAGCCCTTCCGGATGCTCGGCCACAACGGCGAGATCAACACGCTCCAGGGCAACGTGAACTGGATGCGGGCCCGGGAAGCCGACCTAGCCGACGAGGGCTGGGGCGAGGCCATCGAGGACCTGACCCCGGTCATCGACGAGACCGGCAGCGACTCGGCCATGCTCGACAACGTCCTCGAGCTCGTGGTCCGCTCGGGCCGCGACCCGCTCCACGGCATGCTGATGCTGATGCCCGAGGCCTACGAAGGCGCCGACCTGCCCGACGAGCTGGCCGCGTTCTACGAGCACCACGCCCTCTCCCAGGAGCCCTGGGACGGCCCGGCCGCCGTCGTCCTGACCGACGGCACCATCGCGCACGCCACCCTGGACCGCAACGGGCTGCGACCCCTGCGGTACTGGGTGACCGCCGACGACCGGGTCATCGTGGCCAGCGAGGCCGGCGTGGTCCCGGTGCCCGATGACCAGGTGGTCGAGCGCGGTCGCCTGGGCCCCGGCCAACGCCTGGCCGTGGACACCGAGACCGGCCACCTCCTCCGGGACGACCAGGTCAAGGCCCAGGTCGCAGGCCAGGCCCCCTACCGCGACTGGGTCGAGGCCTCGGTCGACGAGCTGCCCGAGGACACCCCGTCACCGACGGCCAGGCTCGACGGCCGACGCGCCCGGCACCTCCAACTGGCCTTCGACTACGGTGAGGAGACCCTCAGCCACGTGCTCGCACCGATGGCCAAGAAGGGCAAGGAGCCGATCTACAGCATGGGCGACGACACGCCCCTGGCCTTCCTCTCGAAGAACCCCCAGCTCATGCACCGCTACCTCAAGCAACGGTTCGCCCAGGTCACCAACCCGCCCATCGATCCTTACCGCGAGACGCTGGTCATGTCGCTGACCACGACCCTGGGGCCGGCCGGCAA
Source organism: uncultured Thermoplasmatales archaeon (assembly GCA_964464425.1). Taxonomy (GTDB): domain Archaea; phylum Thermoplasmatota; class SW-10-69-26; order SW-10-69-26; family SW-10-69-26; genus CAYXGD01. Next base: position 1,174 of record CAYXGD010000082.1, on the reverse strand, counting down.
CCTGCTGGATCGAGGCCCCAGCCAGGCCCACCACGTCCGCCTGCGATCGCCCGTGCTCACGACCGAGCAGTTCGAGGCCCTGAGCGACCCCCAGGACCCACCGCTGCCGTGCCACGTCCTGGAGACCCGGTTCCCCGTGGCCAACGGTCCCGGGGGCCTCGAGCCTGCCCTCCAAGCCCTCTGCCACCAGGCCGGGGCGGCCGTCCGCAACGGCCAGCGCGTGCTGGTGCTCACCGACCGGGTCGTCGACGACGACCACGCCCCCATCCCCGGGATCCTGGCGGTCTCCGCGATCCACCACCACCTCATCGACCAGGGCCTCAGGATGCAAGCCGACCTGGTCGTCGACAGCGCGGCCCCCCGCGAGGACCACCACCTGGCCTGCCTGATCGGGTTCGGCGCCGACGCGATCCACCCCTACCTGGCCTACGAGACCGTGCGCGGCCACGCCGAGGACGACGAGGACCTGCCCGCGCCCGCCCAGGCCCTGGCGAACTACCGCAAGGCCCTGGAGAAGGGCCTGCTCAAGATCATGAGCAAGCTGGGCATCAGCACCGTGGCCAGCTACAGGGGCGCCCAGACCTTCGAGGCCATCGGCCTGGACAGCGAGCTCATCGACGCCTACATGCCCGGCACCCCCCATCGCGTCGGCGGCATCGGCCTCGAGCAGATCGCCACCGACATGCTCCACCTCCACGCCGAGGCCTACGGGCCCGACCCCGAGCTCCAACGCCGCGGGTTCTACCGGTACCGAAAGGAGGGCGAGTACCACGCCTTCAACCCCAACGTCTTCACCAGCCTCCACAAGGCCGTTCAGGACCAGGACGAGGAGGCCTTCCAGGCCTACGTGAACGCCGTCGACGAGCGCCCGCCGACCGCGCTCCGAGACCTGGTCACCTGGGCCAAGGCCGACGAGCCCGTGCCCCTGGACGAGGTCGAACCGGCCGAGCGGATCGCCCAGCGCTTCGCCACCGGTGCGATGAGCCATGGGTCGATCAGCGCCGAGACCCACGAGACCATCGCCATCGCCATGAACCGCCTGGGCGCCAAGTCCAACACCGGCGAGGGCGGCGAGGACCCTGAACGCTACCGGCCCTACGAGCAGGCCAGGCCCGACAGATCCAACGCCGACTGGCACCCAAGCGCCGGCGACTCGGCCAACAGCCACATCAAG
>CAYXGD010000081.1:0-8750 GCA_964464425.1 uncultured Thermoplasmatales archaeon | reverse complement strand
ACGCAGTCCTCGTACTGGAACGTCATGCGCCCGTCGACCAGGGTGAAGCAGTTGGCCGGGCACGAGTACATGCACATCTGGTGGGGGCAGGTCTCGCAGATCTCCGGGTCGATGGTGATGTGCGCGTGCTCCTCCGAGTCGAAGTTGTAGCTGGTGGAGCCCAGCCTGCCCTTGATGTCGATGACGCTGTCCTGAAGCTGTTGGCCGGTCATAGGTTCTTACCTGCCGTGAGGCCGTCCTTGGCCAGCTTGAGGGGGTTGACCCCCTGTTCCTTCATCTTCTCGCGGACGAGCTGCCGGGTCTTCTTCTTCGGCGTCTCGTCCTGGGTGAACATCTCGGTGAAGAGGCTCTCGATGAACTGCGGGTAGGTGTGGTGCATCCGGGGGTTCCAGACGACCTCCTCCATGTCCGAGAACCGTTCGAAGTCCTTCCAGATGTAGGAGTCCTTGAGCCGCTCCTCGTAGCCGTGGAACCCTGCCGCCGACCAGTCGCCCTTGTCCTTCATCTCGAGGATGGCGTCGGCCGCCCGGACACCGGATCCGACGGCGTAGTTCATGCCCTGGATCATCATCCCGTTGGAGAAGCAGAAGCCGGCGGCGTCGCCGACCAGCATCCAACCGGGCCCGGAGCGCTCCTCGACGAACTCGAGGCCGCCCTCGGGGATCAGGTGGGCGCCGTACTCGACGAGCTCGCCACCTTCGAGGAGCTTGTTGACGCTCGGGTGCAGCCGGAACTCCTCCATGATGTCGTGGCTGACCTTCTTCTGGTTCCACAAGGAGTCGAGCCGGACGACGACGCCCAGCGAGATGGTGTCCTTGTTGGTGTAGAGGAACCCGCCGGCCATGACGTCGCCCTCGGTCCAGCCGCAGACGTACTCGTGGGCCACGCCGCTGGTCTCGTCGACCTGGAACCGCTCGTTGATGGTCTCCTCGCCCAGGTGGACGATCTCCTTGATGCCCAGCGCGGCGTGCTCGATGGGGATCTTGTCGTTGGTCTCCTCACGCAGCCCCATGTCGATGGACAGGCGTGAGTTGGCGCCGTCGGCGATGACCACGGCGTTGGCGCGCAGGGTCTCGCCGGCCTGCTCGATGCCGACGACCTTGCCGCCCTCCTCGACGACGTGCTCGACGTTGATGCCCTCGACGACCATGCCGCCGGCCTCCTCGACCTTCTCGGCGAACCACTTGTCCGTCTTGGCCCGCAGGACGATCCAGCCCTTGTGCGGGGGCTCGGTCCAGGCCTCCTTCTCGAAGGAGATGCCGAAGTCCGAGTCCTCGGTCAGGAAGTGCACGCCCTTGCGCGTGACCGGTCGCTCCACCGGGCAGTCCTTGTACCAGTCCGGGCCCAGGAGCTTGTCCATCTCGTGGCCCCAGATGACACCGCCCGAGAGGTTCTTGGCGCCGATGGGCTTGGCCCGGTCGACCAGCAGGACGCTGGCTCCTTGATCGGCCAAGCGGTACGCGCAGGCGTTGCCCGCCATGCCCGCACCGACGACGATGGCGTCGAACTCGTCCATCGTGACCCTGTATGATGGCCTCCCTTTTAGCCTCAACGTCTCGGCTACTACTCTGGGGAGTGGTCCAGGGGATACGTCGACCCAGCTACAAGCAAGTTCAAGAGGGGGTCCCCGGACGCAAGGGGGAGATGAGAGGCCTGGAGGTAGCTCATCATGTTCAAACCCCTGTACCTGACCCTGCTCGTGCTGCTGGCCGCCCTTGCCCCGGCCTCGGTGGCCGCCAGCCCATCCCAGATCGACGATGAACGCCCGGAGACGGTCGACGCCTTCGAGTACTGCGGCGACGTCCGCCCGGTCTTCCTGAACCCTGACCTTCGGCCCCGGGACGACGGCTTCGTCCACGCCTCTGGCTGGTTCTTCATCCAGTTCCAGGTGATCACCGACGGCCCGGATGTGGCCGTCGACCGGCTCGGGTTCTCGTTCGGGAAGCCGATCCCCGACGGCGCGCGCACGTGCGACGGCCCGGCCTGGATCACCGACGCCTACTACAAGGACTACCGGGTCGACGACGACCCCAGCGACGGGTTCTTCATCCCCATCAACACGACCAACGTGCCCGACGGGGAGTACGCGGCTGCCATCTCGATCTACGCTGGCGGCGAGGAGATCGGGCGGATGTTCACCCGAGCCATCGTCGAGAACGGGTGCCAGGTCGCCGGCTGCCAGGATCGTTCCACCGAGGAGATCATCGCCAACGACCTCGTGCGTCCTTGGCCGATCGTCCTGCCCGGGGATGGCCAAGCACCCGGCGGCGGCTTGACCGTGGAGTTCGGCGAGCCTGTGACCCATGTCCGCGCCACCGTCGACGGCGAGCCTGTGGAGCTCGAGGAGATCGAGCCACGGACCTGGGACGACGACACCTGGGCTGCCGCGATCGACGAGGACGCACCGGCCTGCCCGCACTGCAACGACCGCGCCTGGGGTCCAGCCTACCGGTGGGACGGCCAGGTGTCCGCCGGGGCCGTCGTCGCGATCCACGCCGAGGACCTGAACCGGAACACGGTCAGCAAGATCGTCCACATCAGCTCGTCGACGGTCAGCGGCGTCATCTCGGTGCAAACCCCCGAGCTCGAGATCCGGGTCCCGGAGGCCAACAAGCAGTCCGAGCCAGGGCAGGCGGCCGAGTTCGAGGTCGTCTTCCAGAACGTCGGCAAGGACACGGCGCACACGAACCTGCACCTGGAGGCCCCCGAGGGGGTCGAGGCCTCCTGGGAACCCAACCACGTCATGGTCGACAGCGGCGAGGAGGCGCGCGCGGTCCTGACCGCCAGCGCGGCGGAGGCGGGCACCTACGAGATCGACGCCTGGGCCGCCTACAAGGCCGGCGCCGACGAGGTCCGCAAGCAGATCCCGCTGACCCTCCAGGTGGGCGAAGGCAGCTCGGAGGAGAGCTCCGGCGGGAACCAGAGCCAGGAGGCCCTGAACACGTCAGAGGTCGGGACCACGGGGCAGGAGGACGACGAGAACGGCGTCCCCTTGCCAGGGGTGGGGCTGATCCTGGGCAGCCTGCTGCTCTCGGTGGCGCTCCGGTCGAGGACCCGGCGGCCTCGCTAGAGGACCAGATCGGTGTACTCGAGCCCGATGGCGCCGGCTTCGAGCATCTCGGCGATGGCGGCCTGGCTGTCGCCCTCCTCCACGTCCACACCCTGGATGGCGTCGAGCAGGAGGAAGACCTGGAGGCCCTTATCGAGAGCGTCCATGACGGTGGCCCGGACGCAGTAGTCGGTGGCCAGGCCGCCGACGAAGAGGCGTTCGACGCCTTGGTCGGCCAGGTGGTCGTCCAGGTCGGTGGTGTCGAAGGCGCTGTAGGCCTCCGCCTCGGCCGTGGTCGCCTTCTTGACCTCGTGGGTCTCGGGGGGCAGCTCCAGGTCGGGGTGGAACTCGGCGCCCTCGGTCCCTTGCACGCAATGAGGGGGCCAGGTGCCGTCCTGGGCCTCGAAGGAGCAGTGATCCTCGGGGTGCCAGTCGCGGCTGGCAGCGATCGGCAGCTCTGCACGGTGGAACTGGGTCGCGTAGTCGTTGAGGACGGGCACGACCTTGTCGCCGTCGGGGACAGCCAGGGCCCCCCCGGGGCAGAAGTCGTTCTGCACGTCCACGATCATCAGGCCGTCATCCGGGCCGAGCGCCACGCGCATGGTACCATGCTAGGATGCTGGCGGCGCCCTCAAAAACCTTGCCTGCGGCGCCCTGGGTCAGGCCTCGCTGGCCAGCTCCAGGTGCCGTCGCCAGGACCGGGCCTCGCGGACGCCGGCCAGGAGCAGCAGGAGGAACAGAAGCGGTGTCAGGACCGTCGAGAGGCCCGCTTGACCCCGGATCAGGAGCCAGATCGTCGAGGGGAGGGCGCTGGCTACGAACAGGGCCAGCACGAGCAGGCTGCCGGCCAGCAGACCGTGCACGTGCTCGAAGAGCCGTTCCCGGGGTTTGAGCTCCACACCTAAGGATGCTCCCAGCCGCACTTGAACCCCACGTCCAGGGCCGCCCGGGCCCTCCGGAGGCCGACACCCCGCCGAGACCGGGGGCTACCGGCACGCAACCATTGAAATAGAAGGCTTCACCATCGGGACCCGAAGCCTAGGATGGACCTCACGGATCTCGGCGTCGAGAAGGACTTCCCGGTGCTCGAGCGCAAGCTGCGGGACGACCGCCGCTTGGTCTACCTCGACAACGCAGCGACGACCCAGCGCCCCAACCAGGTCGTCGAAGCGATGCGCCGGTCCCACCAGGAGTCCAACGCCAACGTTCACAGAGGCATCCACCAGCTCGCCGAGGAGGCGACGCGGGCCTACGAGGCGGCCCACGAGAAGGCCGCGACGTTCGTCAACGCCGGCGGTTTGGAGAACGTGGCGTTCACGAAGAACTGCACCGAGGCGATCAACGTGGTCGCCTACGGCTGGGCGATGCGCAACCTGGGCGAGGGTGACGAGATCCTGCTCACCGAGCTCGAGCACCACGCCAACATCGTCCCCTGGCAGGAGATCGCCAAGCTCAACGGCGCCACCGTCCGTTTCGCCCCGATCACCGAGGACGGGACCCTGGACATCGAGGCCTTCGACGAGATGCTGTCCTCGGATACCAAGCTGGTCGCCCTCAGCCACATGAGCAACGTCCTGGGGACGATCAACCCGGTCCAGGAGATCACCGAGAAGGCCAAGGACGCGGGCGCCCGGGTCCTCATCGACGCCGCGCAGAGCGTGCCCCACATGCCGGTCGACATGGCCGAGATCGGGTGCGACTGGATGGCCTTCAGCGGCCACAAGATGCTGGGTCCGACCGGCATCGGTTGCCTGGTCGCCACCGACGAAGCCTTCGAGGCCACCTACCCCGCCCTCTTCGGCGGCGAGATGATCAGCCGTGTCACCAAGGAAGGCGCCGAGTGGGCCGAGATGCCCTGGCGGTTCGAGGCCGGCACCCCCGTGATCGCCGAGGCCGTGGGCCTCCACGCCGCCATCGAGTACCTCGAGCGGATCGGCATGGACAAGGTCCACCAGCACGGCCAGGACCTGGCCAAGCGCTGCATGGCCATGCTCGACGATCTCGGCTGCACGATCTACGGGCCCCCGATCGATCAGCGCGGCGGCGTGGTCTCGTTCAACGTCCCTGGGATCCACGCCCACGATCTTGCCAGCCTCGTCGACGATCTGGGTGTGGCGATCCGGGCCGGTCACCACTGCGCGATGCCGCTGATGGAGGTCCTCGACGTGCCCGCCACGGCCAGAGCCTCGTTCTACATCTATAACAAGCAAGAGGACGTTGACGTCCTGCGCGAGGCCCTGGAGCGGGCGCGCGAGGTGATGGGCGTTGACGCATGACCACGGCGGCTCAGCGATGTACCGCCAGGACATCCTGGACCACTACAAGAACCCGGAGAACTTCGGCCAGCTCGACCCCCACACGCTGGCGCATCGCGGGGAGAACCCGCTGTGCGGCGACAGCCTGGAGGTCACGATGAACCTGGACGACAGCACCGTGTCCCAGGCCCGGTTCCAGGGCCAGGGGTGCGCGATCGCCCAGGCGTCCACCGACATCCTGCTCGCCCATATCCAGGGGAAGACCGCCGAGGACGTGCTCACCATGGACGACGACGCTATGGTCGAGCTCCTGGGCATCGAGGTCTCCCCGATGCGGCTCAAGTGCGCCGTCCTGGGTCTCCTGATCGTCCAGGATGGCCTCAAGATCCACCGGGGCGAGATGGAGCCGATCGAGAGCTCCAACGTGGCCGCCGACTGACCGTGGCCACGGCCCCCGGACCGAGCGCCGGAGGCCATCCCAGGCGCTGCGAGGCGACCCTCGACCCGAAGCCTCATCCCCCAAGCTGACCTCCCACCGACGCGGATGATCCACATCGAACTCTCAGCCACCGCCCCGGGTGTGCCCCGCAAGCAGGCGCTGGCCTGGTGGTGGGACTTCCGGGAGGGCACCCACGACCATCGGTTCCTAGGGCTGGCCCCCCATCGAACCGTCCGGGAGCTCAGGGACGGGGAGGTGCTGGTCCAGGACGAGCTCCGGCGCCTCGGGATCCGGGTCTGGTGGGAACGCCTGGTGGCCCATCTCGATGGGCACGCCATCGCCTTCGAGGGCGAGAACCGGCTGGCCCGGTTCACGGGCGCCTACCGGTTCCTGGCCGATCACGGCGGCACCGAGGTCCGGCTCGAGGCCGACGTCCACCTCCGCCCGGTGGTTGCCCTCGGGCGCCCGGTGGCGCGCCCGGTCATCGATCGGATCCTGGCCAAGGACCTGGAGGGTCACGTGGCCCACATGGTCGAGGAGCTGGGGTGACGAGGTTCAACCAGGCGCGGTCCCATCCAAGAGATGCACCTCGCTACCATCCAGGAGATGCATCTGGCGAGCTGACTTGCCTCGCTTGAGCCCTGCCGCCAGGAGCGTGTCGACGGCGTCCTCGGGCAGGCCGGGTTCGAGGTCCGAGACCCTTGGCGAGGGGCCTCGGACCAGGAACAGGACGCGCCCGTCCGGCGCCAGGACCCGGCAGATCTCGTCGGCCAGGGCGGGGGACCACGGTTCGTAGGCCCCCGTCAGGAACGCGCCGACGACCGCTGCCAGGCTGCCCTCGTCGAACGGGAGCTCGGGCGGCGACAGCGCCCGCCGTTCCCAGTTGCCCGGCGGGGTCCGCTCGCCCTCGGGCATCGGGTCGTTGGAGAAGACGTGCCAGTTCGGGGCTCGCCGGGCAAGGCCAAGCCCTAGGAAAGCATCGATGGAATGCAGGTCCACCAGGTCCTCACCTGGGACCATGCCCGCGTTGTCCCGGACCAAACCGACCAGGCGCTTGCGGACGCCCCGCCCGAGGATCTGCTCCTGGGTGTAGCCCATCGGCCGAGCCAAGGCGGGCCTCGGTGAAGGCCTTTCTGGGCCGTCAGCCTGGCCTCACGCCGGCCAGCCGGTAGACCCAGCTGCCATCCTCCAGGCTGGCGACCTTGACCTCGTCGACCTTGTCGAAGCCGGCCTGGCGCAGGGCCCCGACCGCGCTCTCAGGGATGGCGCGGCGGACGCCTCGGTGGTTGGGGGAGGGCCCCCGGAAGAGGAGCACCAGGGTCCCGCCCGGGGCAAGGACCCGGAAGGCTTCCTCTGCGAGCTCCGGCGACCAGTCCTCCATGGTCTCCTGGAGGTAGGCCCCGGTCACCATGCCAAGCTCGTCGTCGTCGAACGGCAGACCGGGTGCGCTGATCCCCACGCTCTCCAGGTTCTCGGGTCGGTCCTCCTCGGGCAAGAGGGTCGCGTAGACCGTCCAGCCGGGGGATCGGTTCGCGATCGCGGCTCCAAGGAACCCGTCGGGCGACCGGAGATCCAGCGCGGCCTCCCGAGGCACGGTCCCTCCCTTGATCCGGACCTGCTCAGCCAAGCGGGTGCGGACCGCGTCGGGGACCGGGTCCGTCGTCTCAGGCATCGCCATCGCACAACCGTCCAGGCTCCAGACCTAAGGACCTTTCGGCACGGGGTTCGAGGCGTCCTTGTGACCGACCCTGGACGCCCTGGAGGACCGTGGGACTCGATGACAAGGGTTAAGCTCCCACGTGACGCTATGTCACACCGGGATGCACCCCCATTGGCGGGACGCGCGTGGGCCCCACGTGATCACTCGGGGGAACGTCGACGGGATCCTTTCGGCCGCCATGGCCTTGCATCAACACCCGCAGGCCAAGGTCTCCTTCGTGCCTTCGTCGACCACAGCGGTCGACGTGATCCGTCGGGATATCAGCAGCGACCTGGTGATCATGGATCTCGGCCTGGAGGCCGAGCTGATCCGGGCGCTGAACAACAAGGGCAAGACCCACCAGAAGGTCCTCTTCCTCGACCACCACCAGCAGTCCACCCGGGGCTACGACGCCCTGGGCCCGCACGTGACCCTGGAGGTCCAGCAGGGCAAATCCGCCGCCTCGGTGGCCCTGGAGCACTTCGGCATCGACCACCTGAGCCACCTGGCCGCCTTGGCCGACCACCTGGAGTACTGCCCCTCGGACCAGTTGGCGACGGCCACCGACCGGTACGGGGAGACCCGGATCGACGAGGAGGCCCGGCACCTCGATTACGCGTGGCGGTACCACGTCGAGGATGACCGGTTCCGGCGCCAAGCGGCCCGGGCGCTGGCCCACGGCCACTGGCCCAGCCAGATCTCCGAGGTCAAGCGACGCTACCTGATCGTCCACAACGAGGGCCGGTTCGAGCGGGCCAAGCAGCGGGTCCGGGAGCGCCTGCGCCTGAGGGGCCAGGTCGCCATCTTGGAGTTCGGCAAGCGCAAACCCAGCCTCTTCGGGTTCGGCAGCCGGGCGATGTCAGCGGTGGCCCGGGAGACCGAGGCCGACGTCGCCGTGCTGGTGACCCGCCGTGGCCAGCGGTCGAGCCTGTCGCTGCGGGGCTTCCACGACGAGGTCAACCTAGGCCGGTTCATCCAGGGCTTCACCCAAGAGCACGGCTTGGTCGGCGGCGGCCACCCGGCCTCGGCCGGCGCGCGGATCCACACCCGGGACCTGCCGCTCCTGCTGGACGAGCTGGTGAACCTGGCACCGGCCTGATTGTATAGTTTCCGTATAGTATTCTGGCCGACATCAGTGGCCATTTCTGCGCAACGATGGCGGTTCACCAGCAGGTAACCCTATATCTGTATAGTTACTGTCTAGGTTGTGGTGAACCAAGTGGCGACCCCATCCCACCACCCCACCACGCACGCGACCTGGAGCCTGACGGGCCCCACCGGCTACTGGCGGATCAGCGGCCTTGCCCT
>CAYXGD010000080.1:0-8773 GCA_964464425.1 uncultured Thermoplasmatales archaeon | reverse complement strand
CTCCTTACCAAGGAGTCGCTCTACCGCTGAGCCAAGGCGGCTGGGATGGCGCCAATCACGCACCCCCTTTAGAACCTTTTCGTCGGCGCCGGGAGACACCCTAGCAGGCCGGGGGTTGCAACCGGGATAGATTCAAGTTCATCGGCGTTGAACGGGCCTCGTGGCCCGACGCGACAAGGCCGCCGAGAAGCAGATCGCCCGGGGCCGGATCCGCCGGCTCCTTCGCCTGGCCCGGGAAGCCACCCGGGAGGACAGGCACGAGGACGCCAAGCGCTACGGTGAGCTGGCCTGGACGATCCGCAACCGGTACTTGGTGCCCGACGTCGACGAGCTCAAGCAGCGTGTCTGCCGCGCTTGCAAGGGCTACCTCTTGCCAGGGGTGACCGCCAGGACCCGGATGACCTCGGGGAAGGTCACGACCACGTGCGGTCACTGTGGAGAGACACGCCGCCAACCCCTGGTGAAGGAGAAGAAGCTCCAGCGCCAGGCGCCGTAACTTTCGACCACCTGTCCCGACACCTCAAACCGACGGACCCAAGTCGGTGGGCGCGTAGATGGAACGGTCGATGGAGGCGCCCCCCTCTCATAGCCTGGCGCGGATCGAGACCGAGCTGGGGCTCCGCGACTACCAGCGCAAGGCCCTGCGCCGGTTCGTCGACCGGGGCGGACGGGGGATCGCCCACATGGCCACCGGCACCGGCAAGACCCGGATCGGCATCGGCGCGATCCGCTGGGCCCTCGAGGGCGGGCACAAGGGCCTGGTCCTCGTGCCCACCCGCGCCCTCTTGGAGCAGTGGCGAGGGGAGGTCCTCAGGCACACCAACCTGGACCAGACGCAGGTCCGCGCGGTCTCGGGCTCCCGATCCATCCGTCGCATGCCCCAGGCCGAGGTCCTGCTGACGCCTATCCAGACCGCCATGCGCAACCCCGAGACCCTGGCCAGGATGGCCGAGCAGCAACGGCGCGCCCTCCTGATCGTCGACGAGTGCCATCGGGCAGGCGCCCCCCAGTACAGCAACGCGCTCGTCGACGCGATCCCGTACCGGCTGGGGCTCTCGGCCACGCCGGAGCGGCCGTTCGATCCGGCCGGCACCCAGCGGGTGATCGAGTACTTCGAGGGTGTGGCCCACCGCTACGACCTGGGGACGGCCGTCGAGGAGGGCCACCTGGCCAGCTACACCTACCACCTGCACTCGACCTACCTCAACGAGTTCGAGCAGGTGGACTACGAGGAGCTCTCCACCGCGATCAGCCACGTCATGGCCGATATCCACTGGCGGTACCCCAAGGCACCCAAGCTCACCCAGCTCGGCGAGCTCCTGGGGTTCCTGCGGGCCGAGGAGGACGGCGAGGCTGGGGAGCTGGCCGACGAGCTCCAGGAGCTCCTGTTCCGGCGCGCCCGCATCGTCAAGAACGCCCAGGGGAAGGTCCGGATCTTCCGACGCCTGTGCGACCGGTTGGACGGCAAGAAGACCATCGTGTTCAGCGAGGAGATCAGCTTCGCAGAGCGCCTGGGCCAGGTGGCCAGCCAGCAGGGCCTGTCGACCTACCTCTACCATTCCGAGATGAACAGCCAGGCTCGGGACCGGACCCTGTCGGCCTACCGGGAGGCCGACGGTGGGGTGCTGCTGGCCGTCCGCGCCCTGGACGAGGGGCTCGATGTGCCAGACGCCGACGTGGCTGTCCTGGCAGCCAGCTCGACCAGCCAGCGCCAGCACATCCAACGCCGGGGCCGGGTCCTGCGTCCCCTGCGCGACCGGCGCAAACTGGCCGAGCTCCACGACTTCTACGTCATCGGGGTCGACGACCCCCGCCGGGTCGAACGGATCCGGGAGGACGCCGACCGGATCGTCTACCACGGGTTCGAGCAGCACGACCCGGAGGACCTGGGCCGCGCGCCCGTGACCTCACCGCTGGATTGACCCCATCTCGGGCTTGGAGCCACCACCGAAAGGGCTTTGCCAGGGTCCCTGCCTGGCGTCGACCATGCGTAAGACCCTGCTGGCCATCGCGACCTTGGGCCTCCTGGCCATGCCCCTGGTCACCCCCGTGGCAGCCCAGGACAGCACCACCGTGGAGATCACCGCGACCGCCGTCGAGGGGGATTGCGGGGATCGCACCTACTGTTGGGAGATCGACCAGAGCGGGCCCTTCCAGCCCGGCGACACCCTGGAGATCACCGTGGTGAACCCCGGTAGCAACAGCCAGCAGCACAACTTCTACCTCATGAACGGGACGCCCGAGCAGGAGGGCGGTGGCACCGACGGCGACGACGCCGAGTGGAGCACCGAGGATCTATCCCCCGGTGACGAGGAGATGCTAACGGTGACCGTGGCCCAGGACGTCGACGAGCTCTACTACTGGTGCGACATCGGCGGCCACGAGACCCTTGGCATGTGGGGCACCCTGACCGCCGGCCAGGACGGTGGCAGCGATGGCACCGATAACGGGAGCAGCCAGGACGGTGGCACCGGTGGGACGAGCAGCGGGGACGGTGCTCAGTCCTCGCCGGGCCTGGGCCTGGTCGCAGCGCTGGCCGGGATCAGCTTGGCCGCCTGGGCTGTCGCCCGACGCCGGTGAGGCTGGTCCAAGGCCGTCTCACGCGTCCGCGGCCTCCACGGTCCCGGCGTGCCCGCACTCGGGGCAGGCGGCCTCGAAGGGCGGCTCGCCGTCGGCCGTGAAGACGTGGCCGCAACCATCGCACGCGAGCGTGTAGCTGCCCGCCGGTCCGGTCGACCGCTTCGGCAACCGGTCGCGGATCCGGCTGGCGAACCCGGGCGACCGGCCATCGGATCGGGCCTCGGCAGCCTTGGCGTCTTCGTCGACCGCCTCGGGCGCGGGTCGGGTCCGAGGGCTGCCCTTGATCTCGGCATCGACCTCCCGCGGGGACCCGCCGTCGGGGGGCGCTTCGACCTGGTCCTTGTAGCCGCACTCGGGGCACGTGGCCTGGAAGGGCGGTTCGCCCTCGGCTTCGAAGACGAACCCGCAGTCGGGGCACTGGACCGTGGCCAGGACGGTGTCGCCTCGGCGCCGGTCCTTCACGCTGGCCGCCAGGCCGGCCACGGCAGCGCTCAGCCGCTGGCCGATCCCGGCGTCATCCTCCTCATCTTCTTCGTCCTCCTCGGACTTGCGTCGGGCGGCCTTCCCGCCCATCCTGGGACGGTTGGCCTGCCCCCAGCCGGTGAGCACGCTGCCGCCGACGACCATGACGAACCCGAGGAACGCCACGAAGATGAACCCGAAGTGGTAGGCTCGGTCGCCGGTGTAGGCGTACCCGCCGACGGCGATGCCGAAGAGGGCGATGACCAGGCCGACCCAGACGTGGGTACGGGGGGATCCGGGGAGGTCCATCAGGCGACCTCCTTGCTGAAGCGTTCGGCGATCGCGGCCTGGCAGGCCTTGAGGGTCGCATCGGGGTGGCCCGTGGCGTCGATGATCTCGAACCCGCGCTCGTCAGCCAGGCGCAGGTAGTTGCTTCGGACCTCCTCGAGGAAGATGGCCTCCTCGAACTTCTCGCTCTCCCGCAAGCGACCGCCGACCCGGTCCAGGGCGGTCTCGACCGGGAGGTCGAGCAGGAGGACCAGGTCCGGCTCGAGCTCGAAGGGGGCCAGCACGGTCTCGAGCCAGGTCAACGGGTCCCGTTGGGGCCACCGGTCGGCCAGGGTCGCTCCCTGGTAGGCCAGGCACGAGAAGGAGTACCGGTCGGAGAGCACGGTGCGTCCGGCGTCCAGGTCGTCGCGGAGCCGGGCGACGTGGTCGGCGTGGTCGGCGGCGAAGAGCAGGGCCTCGCTGACCGGATCGTGCTCCGGGTCCGAGAGGACCTCCCGCAAGGCTTGCCCGACGGCCGAGCCGGTCGGCTCACGGGTCAGCTTGAAGGAGCTGTCACCCGGGTCGAGGACCTGGGACAGGCCCTGGGCCACGGTCGACTTCCCGGAGCCATCGATCCCCTCGAGCACGATCAGACGCCCGGGGCGGGGCTCCCCGTGGGCTTCGGCCATCGTGGCGCTGTAGGTTTGGTCTCTCTTAAAGGCTGCAGTCATGTTCTCGAAACGAGGCCCTTGTGAGGGGTGGTCTGCCGTGGCAAGGTGCTCCCACCTGGTTGCTTCGGTGATAGACTCTTAAGCCCTTGCCCACGTTCCCAGGACGATGGGGCTGCCCATACCCGGCTTTCGGTGGCGGAACGCCGGCCCAGAGGACGAGAACGAGTGGAGCAAGGTCCCGATCTACGCCACGATCAAGGACTTCGCCGAGCCCTGGGTCCTCAAAGCGTTCAACATCCACCGGGTCGGCGAGCCGTCGATCCCGCAGGACGAGGGTGTGATCCTGGCCAGCAACCACGCCTCGTACTTCGATCCCGTCTTCATCGGTGCGGTGATCGACCGGCCGATCCACTGGCTCGCCAAGGCAGACCTGTTCCGCCACCCGCTGGGTGACGCGTTCTTCTCCAAGGCCGGCGGGATCAAGGTCGACCGGGTCAGCGGCGGCAACCAGGCCGCCGTCGAGACCAGCATCCGGGTGGTCAACGACGGCCGGGTCAGCGGTATCTTCCCCGAGGGCAGCCGCTCGCTGGACGGCCGGATCCGCCGTGCCCGCACAGGGGTGGCCCGCGTGGCCATGCGTACCGGCGCCCCGGTCGTCCCGGTGGCCCTGAACTCCTACGACCTGCTCCCGAAGCACGCCAAGGTCCCGCACCTGGACGACCCCCTGGTCGTGGCCGTCGGGGAACCCGTCCGCTACGAGGGCATGGCCGACAAGGCCACCGACCGCGACACGTGCCGGAAGGTCGCCGACGACGTCATGAGCCACGTCGCGCGCCTGCTCGAGATCGCCCGGACCCACCGGGACCGGCTGGTCCTCGACGAGGATCGCGACTGACGGCGGGCCGCGACGGTGCCGGGTCATCGCCGGCACGTTCCGAGAACCCTTTCTTAGGGGCCCCCCATCCTGGCGTATGTTCGCCAAGCTGGCGCGCGGGGTCCGGGTCACCCGGGCCGTGGTCGCGCTGCTCGTCGTCGAGAGCCTGGCCTTCGGGCTGGCCGCCCTGCCGGCGATCGGGTTCTGGCGCTGGGTCGGCAACGTGCGGACCTGGGGACCCGACATCCTGCGCACGGCCGTGCTGTCGATCTCGGTGGCACCGGCCTACGTCATCTTCGCGTGCGCGCTCATGGCGCTCACCGCGTTCTTCTGCTGGGCGCTACGGTGGCGGACGCCGGAGGGGGAGCACTCGATCGAGGAGCTCAGCCCCGAGGTGCTCCGCTGGGTCAAGTACTCGGCGGCCACCCACGTGGTCCGGGTGATCTGCGGCGAGCTGTTCCGGGCCACGCCCATCTGGCGCTGGTACCTCAAGGGCATGGGGGCCGACATCGGTGAAGGCGTCCACATCAACACGGCCGCGCTGTACGACATCAACCTGTTCACCCTGGAGGACCACGTCGTGATCGGTGGTCGGGCCCAGCTCTCCGCCCACCTGGTCGAGGGGGGCCTGCTGAAGGCCGCCCCTGTCCGGTTCGGCAAAGGCTCGACCATCGGCACCGGCAGCATCGTCTCGCCGGGCGTCACGGTGGGGGAGAAGGGCAGCATCGGCGCGCTCTCGTTCGTGACCAAGCACACCGAGATCCCGGCCTACACGGCCTACGGTGGTGTGCCGGCCAAGTTCATCAAGGAGTACGAGGCCCAGCCGGTCGACGAAGGGGAGCTGCTGTACCGGGAGCCGGTCGTCGAGGAGTGACCCGGGCGGCGCCGTCACCAGCCCTTGGGGTAGGTGCCGGTGCGCATCAGGACGGCGGTCGGCCGGGCAGCCTGACCGGTGTCCTCGATGGCCATCTCCAGGGCGTCCATGTCGGCCTGCCCGAAGGCGACACCCTCGCCCTTCTGGGTGACCATGAGGACATCGTCGCCGCGCTCGATGCGCTTGTCGACCTCCAGCAGGCCCGGCAACCCCAGAGGGGCCCCGTGGCAGATGGCGTCGACGGCGGTGTCCCGCAGGACGATCCGAGGCAGGTGACCGACCAGCTCCTCCACGGGGATCACGGCCTCGCGGAGCCAGTCGTCGCGCCCCTCCTCGGTCCACTCGTCCCAGGCGTCCTTGAGGTCGTGGAGCGTGACGGCCACGTCCTCGGTGAACCCGCCCGACCGGGTCCGGCGCAGCTCGGCCAGCTGGGCGCCCACGCCGAGCTGGTCACCCAGGTCCTTGGCCAGCGTGCGGACGTAGGTGCCGGCTTCGCACTCGACCTCGACCACGGCACGCTTGCGGTCGAGCTCCAGGAGGTCGAACCGGTGGACCTGTCGCGTCCGGCGCTGGCGCTTGACGGCGCTGCGAGCCGGTGGCATCTGCTCGATGGCGCCGGTCAGGGCCTCGATGCCGTCCTCCAGGGTCTCGCGGTCGATGGCCTTGTGGAGCTCGATCACGCCGACGTAGGCCTTGTCGGCCCCCTTGACGTGGGCCAGAGCTTTGGTCGCGTCGCCCAGGGCCATGGGGAGCACCCCGGTGACGTTGGGATCCAGGGTCCCGCCGTGCCCGGCCTTGTCCAGCCCGAGCAGGTCGCGCACCCAGCCGGCGACCTGGTGGCTGGAGGGGCCAGCGGGCTTGTCGAGGATGACCGCGCCCAAGCGGACCAGCTCGTCGGCCGGTCGCTGGCGGGGGACGTGGCCGTGCTCCTCGGACGGCGTGGAGCGTGCGCGGACCAGGTACTCTGGCACGTTGCTCGCAGAGGGACGCCCCCTATAAAACTCCACCCGGGCGCTGGTGGTCCCGGCGGCGCCCTGGACCCCTTGCCCCGGGCCGGTGCCAGCCTCACGCGCCGCGGGAGCGGCCTTCGGCGATGGCTGTCGCGATCAGGTGAGCGATCCGGAGGGGCTCCGGGCGCCGGCCCTGGACGGTGTTCACGCGCAGCAGACCGGCCAACGCTTCCAGGCTCCCGCCGACCCGGCGGACGTGGACGGTGCCCTCCCCGAGGGCCACCGGTTCCAGGGGTTGGGCGGTGAGCAGGTCCAGCCGGTCGTCAGCGTCGTCGAAGTGCTGGGTCAGGGCGTCCTCGACGGCGTCGTGGTCCGGTGGGTCGCGGATCACCGCTGCCACGGGCAGGCCCAAGGCGTGGTGGACAGCCTCGAGGTCGAGGACGTTGAACCCGCCGACGGTGCCGCCGTTGAACACGACGCCTTGGACGGTCTCCAGGAGCCCGGTCTCGCCGGCCAGGTCGATCACAGCCTCTGTCGCATCGGCGCCGTCGACGGTCACCTGGCCAGCCATGACCGCCTCGACGTAGCCACCACCTCGGGTCATGACCCCGACCAGGGGGGTGGTCTGGTCGTCGAAGGTGAACGGGCCGTCGTCGAACCCGAGGAGCCGGGCTTGGGGCTTGGTCGGCGTCACCGATGCCGCCCCTTGGCCTCCTCGGCGTCGTCGTCGGGTGCGATCTCGAGGTTGCCGGCCTTGGAGCGGAGGACCTCGACGGCCTCGTCGACGGCCTCCGCGTCGCCCAGGAACCGGACGATGACCCGCTTCTCGCCGTGCTGGGGGTAGGACCCCATCTGCACGTCGGGGCAGGCCTCAGCCACGGCCTCCAGGGTCCTTGCCACCGGCGCTTCGAAGGTCGCCAGGTGGACCTCGCGGACGGCCTCGACGGTCTCCTCGACCGGGATCAGCACGTCGTCGACCATGTGCCCGAAGACGCTCTCCAGCTCGGAGGGAGGCCCTGGCAGGACGAACAAGCGCCGCTCCTGGCTGGCCTCCTCGAAGACGTGGACCGAGCCGGGGGCAGCGCCGGCATCGTTGCGAACGACGGTGCCCCCCTCGGGGATCTGGGCCATGCGCCAGGCGTCCTCGTCGACCTCGTCGGTGGGGAGGTAGCCCTGCTCCTTGCCGTACCGGTAGATCCGGCGGATCTGCTCCCTGGCTGCCTCGGGGGTCTCGAGGTCGCGGTCCAGGAACCGGGCCACCGACCCGATGGTCACGTCGTCCTGGGTCGGGCCCAGGCCACCGCAGACGAAGATCAGGTCGGCGAACTGGGCGCTGGCGTCGAGCGCCCGGATGATCTCCTGGGCCTCGTCGGGGACGATGGTGATCCGGCGGACCCGGTGGCCGAGGTCACGCAGGCGCCCGGCCAGGTAGGGCCCGTTGGCATCCTGGGTGTGCCCGGACAGGAGCTCGTTGCCCACGACCACGAGGCTTGCTCGCACGGGTCACGGTAGCTCGGCTGGCGACCTAAGGCTTGCGCGCGAGACCCCCGGGCAAGGCGTCCCGGAGGCACGAGGACCTCACCGACGGAGACCCCAGCAGTGGGCTGGCACCGGCTACGTCCCGGTGGAAGGCAGGCTCTCGACCCCTCAGGCTGGGCGCTCTACTCGTCGGGGTACATCGCCTCGATCTCGGCGGCGTACTTCTCCTCGATCACCCGCATCTTGACCTTCATGGTCGGCGTCAGATCACCGTCCTCGACGGTCAGCTCCTTCGGGAGCAACGTGAAGGTCTTGATGGACTCGTACCGGGCCAGGTCCTGGTTGACGTTGTCGACCTGCTCCTGGATCAGCTCCTGGACCTCCGGCTGCTCGACGAGGTCGGCCTGGTCCTCGTAGGAGATACCGTTCTCCTCGGCCCAGCCCTGCAACCGTTCGAAATCAGGCACGATCAGGGCGCTGACGAACTTGCGGCTCTCCCCGATGATGACCGGTTGGGCGATGTGGGGCTGGTTCTTCAGCTTGCCCTCGAGCTTGTTGGGGACGATGTACTTGCCGTAGGCCGTCTTGAAGATCTGCTTGAGCCGGTCGGTGATGT
>CAYXGD010000079.1:0-8803 GCA_964464425.1 uncultured Thermoplasmatales archaeon | reverse complement strand
GGACCCAAGCCCGTGGCCACCACCGGCTGCCACGACATCACCGTCTACCCCGATGCCGACCGCGCCTACTGCGCCGGCGTGACCCAGACCTACATCATGGACATCGCCGACCCGATGGCGCCCGAGGTCCTCTCGACCATCGAGAACCCTGCCGTCACCATCCACCACTGGGCCCTCCCCAACCAGGACCACTCGATCCTGATCATCGGCGACGAGTTCGCGGGCGCGGCCTCACCGGTCAGCTCGTGCCTAGCCGGCCAAGGCACCCCTGCCGGGTACGCGAGCCAACCGACCGCGGGGGTCTGGTTCTACGACATCAGCGACCCCGCCAACCCGGTGCCCCTCAGCTTCCTGAGCGCCCCACCGGTCCCGGAGGATGCCGTCTGCACCGCCCACTTCGGCGACCTCATCGGCGACCGGCCGATGCTGGCCGTCGGCTGGTACACCGCCGGGGTCCTGCTGATCGATTTCAGCGACCCCATGGCGCCCGAGCTGACCGACTGGTGGGAGCAGGATCACAACGTCTGGGATGTCCGCTACGCCAACGGCCACCTGTTCACCGGTAACATCGACGGCGGCATGGACATCCTGCAGCTGACGGGGGAGTAAGCCTACCATGCCGACGTCGATGGTGCCGCCCTGGGCGCGGCCCTGACCCATGACCCCAGACCCGCGCCTCGAGGCCCTGCTCGCCGATCGTAGCTCCGGGGCCAGCGAGATCACCGCCCGGGCTCGGCGGTTGCTCCTGGACAAGGCCCAAGGCAGCGACGAGCCGCAGACGGCCATCCTCGACGCGGGCGTGGCTCTGATCGAAGCCCACCCGGCCATGGCGCCCCTGCTCAACCTGGTGGACCGTCTCCTCGAGGTCCTCGACGACGCTGGCCCGGCCGCCCTCGAACGTCTCGGCGAGGAGGCCCGAGCCCGGCAGCAGGCGGTCGTCGAAGCCGGCAGCGAGCTCCTCCAGGACCATGCCACCGTGGGGACCTACTCCCGCTCGGGGACCGTGCTGGAGGCCCTGCTGGCCGCCGATCCGGCGCCCGAGGTCCTCCTCTCCGAGGCCCGTCCTGGCCAGGAGGGGCTGACCGTGGCCCGGGACCTCGCCGAGGCCGGGGTCCAGGTGACCTTGACCGTCGACGCGGCCCTGCCGAGCCTGTTGGCCCGCGCCGATCTGCTCCTCGTCGGTGCCGACAGCCTGTGCTACCCTGGGGTCGTGAACAAGATCGGCACGGGCGCGCTGGCCCTGGCCGCTGGCGCAGCCGGGTGCCCCGTGGCCGTCCTGGCCGCCAGCGACAAGGTCCTGCCTCGATCCTTCCGGGCCACACCATCGCCGGTCACCGAAGGACGCCTCGATGTCGCCGTGCCCGCCGGTGTGACCACAGAGGTCCCCCTGTTCGAGGTCGTCGCCTGGGATCGGATCGGCACCGTGGTCACCGAGGCGGGGCCACAGCCGCCGCGGCAGCTCCAGCAGGCCACCGAAGAGCGGGACCTCCATCCCGCCCTGGCCGACCGCCTGGGCGACCCCTGACCCGGCCTTCGCGCCCTCATCGTGACGCCGGGCCGGCAGATCGTCGAGCTGGCTCGCCGGGGCTGCGCTCCGGAGCTGTCCCATATACGAACCTTCAAGGCCGGCGTCCTCCCATCTGTCATGCGGTAGCATGGGCTCCGGGCGGGACATCGTGCCGCCCCCGACGGCCGACGCCCCAAGGGGTCGGGGTGGGCAGGGGTCCCCTATCGATCGCTACAGTCTGGACACGCCCCTCCGGGATGAGGGCACCCGCTCCAGCTTCCTCGCTACCGATCCGGGCACCGGCGAGCAGGTGGTGGTCAAGCGGGTCCGGGGCTGGATCCCGCCCCGCACCGACGTCCGCCTCCGTTACGAGGCCGAGGCTGCGGCCCAGGCTGGCCTGCCCGGGCTCATCCCGTTCACCGAGGTCCACCGAGGCGAGGACGAGCTGACCCTCGTCCGGCCCTACGTGTCCGGCCAGGCCCTCTCGGAGCGTCTGGAGGAAGGTCCGATGCCGTCCCGGGAGGCCCTCGGGATCCTCCTGGACGTGCTCGACATCCTCGAGGCTGGGCACCGCAAGGGCATCATCCACCGCGCCCTGCGGCCCTCCAACGTGATCCTGCCGGCGGAGGACGACCACCAGATCCACCTGGTCGACGTGGGGCTCTCATCGGGCGCCTCCGAGAGCAGCCTGACCTACGAGATGCCCGCCGACCTGGCCATCTACGCATCGCCAGAGGGTGCGGGCCTGATCGAGCACGAGATCGGCGAGTGGAGCGACCTCTACCAGGTCGGCCTGATCCTCTTCGAGGCCCTGGCCGGCCACCCGCCCTTCCAGGGCGAGGAGCTCTCCGCGGTCCTCCGCCAGCACATGACCGCCGAACCCCCCAGCCTCCGGGCCGAAGGTGTCGACGTCTCCAGCGCCCTCGACCAGGTGGTCAACCGCCTGTTGCGCAAGGCCCCGCGGGAGCGCTACCGATCGGTGCAGGGCGTCAGGGTCGACCTCGAAGCCATCCTGAACGCCCTGGTCGCCGGAGAGGATGAACCCGACGTCGTCATCGGTGCCCACGACCGCCGGACGACGCTCACCGAACCGGGTTTCATCGGGCGGCAGGACGAGCTCGCCCGGCTGGAGGCCCGATTGGCCGACACCCAGGCAGGGCAAGGTGGCGTCGTCCTGCTGGAGGCCGAGTCCGGCGGCGGCAAGACCCGCCTGCTCGACGAGCTGGCCCAAGCCACCACGATCCAGGGCGCCTGGGTGCTCCGAGGCCAAGGCCTCGATGCGGCTGCCCAACGCCCCTTCCAGATCCTGCGTGGCATGGCCGACGGCATCGTCCAGAGGGCCCGCAAGGACCCCGAGCTGGCCGACGAGCTCAGCCAGGCGCTTGGCACCCAGGCCAAGGCCGTGGCCGAGGCCCTGCCTGGCATGGCCGACGTCCTCGGCGTGGAGACGACCGAGGCAACAGGACCCGAGGCCTTCGGCGAGGTCCGCACGGTCCAGGCGCTCTCCCGCCTGCTCGACGCCCTGGGATCCCCCGACGAACCCGCCTTGATCCTCATCGACGACTGCCAGTGGGCCGACACCCTCTCCCTGCGCCTGCTCCGGACCTGGGCCGACCACCCACCCGATGGCCCACGTCACGCGTTGTTGGTGGCCTCGTTCCGGGCCGAGGAGGTCGATCAGGACAGTCCCCTTCGCAACCTCGACCCCGTCGATGAGATCCGGCTGGACCCGCTGGGATCCGAGGCCATCCAACGCCTGGTCGAGTCCATGGCAGGCCCGGTCCCCGAACCAGGCCTCCAAGCCGTGGTCCGCCTAGCCGACGGCAACCCGTTCATGGCCTCGGCCGTCCTCCGGGGTTTGATCGAGGCTGGCGCGCTCAGACCCCAACCCTCTGGCTGGGCGGTGGACGACGCCGCGCTCTCCGAGACCGAGACCTCCCGGCACGCGGCAGCGTTCCTCGTCCGCCGGCTCGAGCTCCTGCCGGAGGCCACCCAGGAGCTGCTGACCGTGGGGGCCATCATCGGCAAGGAGTTCGACCTCCCGATGGCCGCCGCGCTGGCCGACCTGCCCGCCGGCCAGGCGCTAAGTGCCATGGAGCCCGCCCGACGCCGCCGGGTCGTCTGGCCCACGGACGTGCCCGGCCGCTACCAGTTCGCCCACGACAAGCTCCGGGAAGCCGTGCTCAGCAACCTGGACGACGCGGTCCGCCGCGACCTCCACCAGGCAGCCGCCCTCCACCTCGAGGACCAGCAGCGCGACAGGCCCTTCGATCTGGCCTTCCACTACGACGCCGCCGGTCATCCCGAGAAGGCGCTCCCTCACGCGCTCCCGGCCGCCGAGGAGGCTCGAGCCCGCTACGCCCTGCGGATCGCTGAGCAGTACTACCGGATCGCCAGCCGCGGTGTCCCTGACGACGACGAAGCCACCCGCTACCGGATCGCCATGGGCTTGGGCGACGTCCTGATGCTGCAGGGCGACTACGAGGACGCCCAGGCCCCCTTCCAAGCAGCCCTGGACCTGGCGGCCACCGACCGGGAGCGCGCCGAGGCCCGAGGCAAGCTCGGCGAGCTCGCGTTCAAACGCGGGGACATGGCCAGCTCAGCCCGGGAAGCCGAGGCGGCCTTGCGCACCTTGGGGGAGCGCGTGCCCCGATCGACCGTCGGGTACCTGTTCCTGCTCATCTGGGAGGTCATGATCCAGACGTTCCACAGCCTGATGCCCGGGCTGACGACCGAGCGCCGCAGCCTGGGGGCGGGGGAGGAGGACCTGCGCGCCACCCGGCTCTACAGCCGGCTGACCTACGTCTACTGGTACCACAAGGGCCCGATCCCTACGCTCTGGGCTCACCTCCGCGAGATGAACCTGGCCGAGCGCTACCCGCCCACGCCCGAGCGTTCCCAGGCCTACGCCGAGCACGCCCCGGTGATGACCCAGCTCCCTTGGTTCGCCCGAGGCGAAGCGTACGCCCGGCGCGCCATCACCATCGCCCAGGAGGCCGAGGACCCCTACGCAGAGGGAGCCGCACGCCACTTCCTGGGCCTCGTCCTTTACGCCGCCGGCGACCTCCAGGGCGCCCTGGACACGCTGCGCCGGGGCGAGCGCCTGCTCAACCGGACCGGCGATCGATGGCAGGCCAACAACGCCGGGTTCCACATCGCCTTCTGCCACTACCGGTTGGGCGACCTGCGGCAAGCCGTCGAGAAGGCCAAGCGGGTCCACGAGACCGCCGAGGAGATCGGCGACCTCTCCACCCTGGGCCTGGCCCTCGAGGTCTGGGCCAAGGCATCCGACGGCGATGTGCCAGAGCGGCTGATCGACGCGGGGCTGGGGAAGATCCCGCGCTCCGACGCGCAAACCTACGAGTCCGCCCTCCAGGCCGAAGCCATCGTCCAGCTCAACCTTGGACGGTACGACCAGGCCGCCGAGACCCTGGCGGCCGCAGCCGAGGTCGCCGCTGACGCCGGCCTGAGGAGCGAGTACGTCGCCCCGATCCCCGCCTGGCAAGCCACCGTCCACAGGCGGCACGCCGAAGCAACCAGCAGCCTGCTCCCCAGCAACCGCGAGGCGCTGGTCTCCAAGGCCAAGGCCGCCGTCCGCCGAGCCCGCTGGATGGCCTGGGCCTACCCCAACAACCGGCCCCACGTCCTCCGCGAACGCGGCTTGCTGGCAGCCATGGAAGGCCATGCTCGCAGGGCCGAGCGTCTGCTGGAGGAGAGCCTGGCGACCGCTCAGGACCAAGGGGCCGCCGCCGAGGCGCTACGGACCCGCCGCGCGCTGGCCCGCTTGGCCACCGAGCAGGGCCGCGAGGCCAGCCAGCCGCGCTTGGCCGAGGCGCAAGAAGCCCTGGAGGCACGGTTGCCGGGGCCGCAGCCGACCGAGCAGCGGCCCGAAGCCAGCCTCTCCTTGGTGGACCGCTTCGCGGGCTTGCTCCGCCTGGGCCGGCAGATCGCTTCGACCTTGGCTCCAGATGTGGTCCACCAGAGCGCGCGTGAGGCCGCCGCCGTCCTGCTCAGGGCCCAGGAGGTCGCCATCCTCGATGCCGAGGGGGACGATCCCAGCTGGGAGCCTCTGGCCGGCCATCTCTCGATCCCGCCCCCGGAGGACCTGATCCGAACGGCCCTGGATCTCGGCGGCCCGGTGACCTTCAGCGACGAGGAGCTGGGTGAGGTCGACGAGGCGCTGATCCGAAGCGGCGCCCGCTCAGCCCTGTGCGCCCCGATCTCCGTGGCCGACCAACCCGCGGCCGTCCTCGTGGCCGTCCACCACGACATCTCCGGGCTCTTCCAGGAGGATGACGAACGGATCGCTGCCTTCCTGACGACCATCGCCGGCGCGTCCCTGGAGAGCGCGCGGAACTACCGGGAGCTCCAGCACCTCAACGAGACCCTCGAGCTGCGTGTGGCCGACCGCACCGCCGAGCTCGAGGCACAGACCGAGAAGCTCCAACGGTCCAACCAGGAGCTGGCTGAGGCCCTCGACGAGCTCGAGCATGCGCTCTCCCTCCAGGAAGCCACCCTCGACGCCACCGCCGACGGGCTGCTGGTCGTCGACCTCGATGGCGAGATCGTCGCCTACAACCAGCAGTTCCAGGAGATGTGGGGCATCCCCGACGAGGTCATCGAGCAGCAGGAGGACCAGGCGGCTATCGGCCACGTCATGGAACAGCTGGAGGATCCGGGTAGCTTCGTGGAGCAGATCGAGGCCGTCTACGGCGAGCCCGAGGCCATCAGCCGCGACATGCTCGAGTTCAAGGATGGCCGGATCTACGAGCGGTACTCCCGCCCCCAGCGCCTGGACGGCGAGGTCGTGGGCCGTGTCTGGAGCTTCCGGGATGTCACCGAGGAGCGGCAGGCCAAGCGAGAGCTCGAGCGGTCCAACGAGGAGCTCCAGCAGTTCGCCTACGTCGTCAGCCACGACCTGCAGGAGCCGCTGCGCATGGTCTCCAGCTACCTGAGCCTGATCGAACGTCGCTATGGGGACCAGCTCGACGAGGAGGCCCACGAGTTCATCGCGTACGCCGTCGACGGCGCCAACCGGATGCGCCAGCTCATCCAGGACCTGCTGGCCTACGCCCGTCTGGGCACCCAAGCCGAGCCCTTCGAGCCCACCGACCTGGATCAGACCGTGCGGGAGGTCGTCCAGGGCCTCCAGATGACCATCGATGAGGCCGACGGCGAGGTCACCTGGCAAGGCCTGCCCACCATCCAAGCGACGCCCTCGCAGATGCGCCAGCTGTTCCAGAACCTCCTGTCCAACGCCATCAAGTTCGCGCATCCCGATCGGCCACCCCGGGTCGATGTCCAAGCCGAGGACGAGGGGGACGCCTGGCATCTCACCCTCAGCGATAACGGGATCGGGATCCCGGAGGACAAGGGCGAGGAGATCTTCGTCGTGTTCCAACGCCTCCACGGAGCGCAGCTCTACCCCGGCACCGGCATCGGGCTGGCCATCTGCAAGCGCATCGCGGAGCGCCACGACGGCGAGATCTGGGTCGATAGCCGCCAGGGGGAGGGCTCGACCTTCCATGTCCGCCTGGCCAAGGAGCCCAAGGTCGAGGACCCCTACGGCGACCCGTCGGCCCCTGGCGGTCTATAGCACGGTTCGCGACGGCCTCGATAAAGCTGAAAGGGGGCCGGGACCTTCCCTGGACCTGATGGCCGACCAGCGCGCTCCCGGGGAGACCGTCGATACCGAGCGGCTATCCGTCGTCCTCTCGGCGCTCGGGAACCAACAACGCCTCGAGATCCTCCGTCAGCTTATCACCCCCAAGCACGTCGGCGAGATCGAAGCGTTCAGGGAGGAGACAACCGACGGGCAGACCCGCCAGGTACCGCTCACCCGGCAAGCCATCCTCAGCCACATCGAGAAGCTCGAGGAGGTCGGCCTTGTCGACACACGCGTGGCCCAAGGCAAGGGCTCGCACACCAAGGAGTACCTGCTACGGGAGGACCGGCTGTTCATGGTGCTCGAGGAGGTCCGGACCCTGGGCAACCTAGCCATGGAGGCCGTCACCGAGCAGGTGCCCGACCGGACGCTGGTACGCCAGACCCAACCTGAGGCACCCGAGCAGGAGGACGCCCTGGCCACCCTGATCCTGATCCGAGGCATCCGCGAGGGTCGCGTGTTCCCGCTGCACAGCAAGGAGTCGCCGGCCCAGTGGTGGATCGGCCGGGAGCGGAAGGTCGGCGACGAGCTCGTCGATGTCCCCCTCGAGTACGATCTCTTCATCTCCCGCAAGCACGCCGTCCTCAAGCACGAGGACAAGCGCTTCTTCCTCCGGGACTCCGATAGCCTCAACGGGACCACCGTCAACTGGACCCAGCAGCTCCGGGGTGGCGAGGAGGTCGAGCTTGAGCATGGGGACGTCATCTGCGTCGGACGGTCGCTGCTTCTGTTCCGCTGCCCGTGATGCCGGCCACCGGGGCCCCGTCCCCGGCCTGCCTTGGACCCTGGCGCACATCTCCACCGTGCCCACGATGATCACTCGTTATCGTATCTTATAACCAACGAGTCGGCCGACCAAGAGGTTAGGTAGAGACAGGCTGAAGGCCGCAGGTTGACCGATGCCCGATCCCCTCCACCTCCCGGTGGACCACCGTGCGCCGGGGGGCGTGCGAGATCTGGTTCGACACCTGTCGAACCGGCCGTTGACGTCGGCAAGCCAGGGGCGTTCTGAGGTCAAGGCGACATCTTCCCGGGTCGGGCTGCCCAGCGCGGAGAGGTAGCGGTCCACCGTCACGACCTTTCCACTGGAAACAGTCGAACCCAACCTAGCAGCCACCTGCTTGCGGATGGTGCAGCGAGGTTTCGCGGCCTTGATATACTCGCCCGCGGTCGCTGGGGATGGGCAAGAACACCCGGCCCCGACCAGCCATCCCATCCCATCCTGCCCCCCCTCGGTTGGCTCCGGGGGAACGTGCATCCCACATCGCGTGGGGTCGGGTGTCAACCCCCCTCAACGGCGGCCGGCCGTCCCTCGCCGGTCGCCTTCCTTCTTCAAGCCCTGCCGATCGTCCCCGTCGACGCTAGGGTCGCTCGAGGCCCGCTCGGCCGCCGGATCTGCTCGGCCATGGGGCGGTTCGGCGCTTCACGAACCCAACCGCAAGGTTAAGGACATCCGGGCCGTCATCAAGGGAGGGGACCCCTATCTCAGGCTACAGGATGGCTGGGGGCGGCCGGCGGGGCGCCCTCGTGCTTCTTGCGTTCCTGCTCGTCGCCGGGCCCGCCGGCCTGGCGGCCACGCTCATAGGGGCCCCTACGGCTAGCGCGCAGGGGAACGAGGCCCAGATCGATCG
>CAYXGD010000078.1:0-8851 GCA_964464425.1 uncultured Thermoplasmatales archaeon | reverse complement strand
TGCTCGACATCGAGGCCAGCCGGAAGGGCGCCCGGTTCGTCCGGTTCTGCGATGCGTTCAACATCCCGTTGGTCGTCTTCGAGGACGTCCCCGGTTTCTTGCCCGGCACCGACCAAGAGTGGAACGGCATCATCGACCACGGCGCCAAGCTCCTCTACGCCTTCGCGGAGGCCACCGTGCCCAAGCTGACCGTGGTGCTACGCAAGGCCTACGGTGGCGCCTACGACGTGATGAACTCGAAGCACATCCGGGCCGACTACAACGTGGCCTGGCCCACGGCCGAGCTGGCCGTGATGGGGCCCGATGGCGCCGTTCAGATCCTCTACCGCAAGGAGCTCAAGGAGGCCGACGACCCGGACACGCGCAAGCAGGAGCTCGTCGACGAGTACCGCGAGCAGTTCGCCCACCCCTACGAGGCGGCCAAGCGCGGCTACCTGGACGACGTCATCCTACCCGAGGAGACCCGGCCCCGGCTGATCGATGCCCTGGGGACCCTGGTCGACAAGCGGGTCGACCGGCCGTCCAAGAAGCACGGCAACATCCCGCTGTGAGCAGCCAGGCGGGACCGCGGCCCTGCTGGCCGGCTCAGGCGCGACGACGCAGGATCAGGGCTGACGCGGTCACGCCCACCAGAGCGGCCCACAGGCCGATCCCGGGGGTCACGGCAAGCCCTGTCTCCTCATCGTAGAGCTGGAGCGTGTAGCCACCGGTCTCGTTGGAGAGCTCCTCGACCAGGATCTCGTCGCCCTCGGAGACGTGGCCGTCGCCATCCGCGTCGGTGTACGTGAGGCGGAGGTCGGAGGTCTCAGCGGTGCCCTCCTCCAGTGGCATCGCCAGCAGGGGCTCGTCGGTGGCCTGGCTCACCAGGCGTGCCTCGACCTCAGCCAGCGGGACCGATCCGGAGTTCTTGGCCGGCTTGATGGTCCACGACCGGTTGGTCGCCTGGCCGTCGCTGCCGAACCCGAACATGCCTTCCATGGAGCTCTGGTCGCTGAAGGTCAGCGACTCGGCGCGAGCCAGGGGCTCGAGCAGGTCATGGTCGGCCTGATCCGCGTAGCTGAACGTGTAGAGCAGGGTCCCGGTGCCGGTCCCGTTGCCGGCGGTTTTGTCGGTGAAGGTGACCTCGAGCTGGGCTGGGAGGGGTCCGTCGGTGCCCTCGAAGGGTGGATCGAGCAGGATGGTGGCGGTCATGTCGACGGTCTCCGTGGCGTTGTCGTACGACAGGTGGATCTCGACGGCCGGATCGCCGTTGTAGGTCGTCGACCGGTAGGTGACCTCGGCGTCCAGTGGCGGGTCGTCCATCTCCTCAAGGAAGCCCATGGGGTCGCTGAAGCTCTGTTCCTCGTCGCTCTCGTCGCCCACGCTGGAGGGGACGGCATCCTCCTCCAGGTCGTCCCAATCGTCGACCGGTTCGGCCGACTCGTTGTAGAACGCGGCCAGGCTGTCGGTGGATCCGAAGAACGTGGTCTTATGGTACCGGGCCATCACGAAGCTGCCGTCGGACATCACGCCACCCATGCCCATACCGCTGGAACTGGTGGTCTCGTCTTGGAAGGCCTCGCCGCTCATCTCCATGATCATGATGTCTGCGGGGTTGTCCATGAAGAACGACATCTCGCTCGTGAACTCCTCGCCGTCCTCACTGGCCCGCAGCTCGAACACGAACGCGAACCGGTCGGGCGGTGAGACGTTGGCGTCGGCCTCCTCGCCGGGGTTCAGACCCTTCATGGCCATCTGGAAGGTTCGCCGGGCCTCAGCCTCGGAGGTCGGACCTCGGGGCGCGTCGGCGTCGGCGCCATCCTCTCCGGCGTCGTCCCCGATGCCGTCGGCGGCCTCGTCGGTGACGGTGGCGCAGCCGGCAAGCAGGCTGGTCAGGAGCAAGACGCAGAGCATGGCGATGGTGCTAGGCTGGACCCGGCGCACGGTGGTACCCCCGCTGGCATGCTACCGGTGGTCGATGGTACAAGCCCTTTGCGGTCCTGCACCTCCATGGATGGCGGTCGATCCAGGCCGTCTCACGGCCGCCTTCCAGGGAGCGCGAGGGCGGCCAGGGTCGCGGCCAGCGTGGCCAGGAGCAGGCCGGGGCCAGGCACAACGTTGGTCCCGTCCCGTCCGGTGGGGGACAAGGGTAGCTCCAGCCGGTCGGTGAAGCTCTCGCCGTCCGCCAGGGCGGCCGCGACCGGGTCGTGATCGTAGGGTTCGCCGACGTCGTAGGCGCTGTCGCCGGCCAGGAACCCCTCCCGGTCGCCCCGGGTCGCGGCGGCCTCGGTCACGGCCTTGGACGCGTTGATCTGCCCGATGCCGCTCTCGGCCAGATCCCCGGGGAAGGGATCGGCCGTCCGGACGAGCAGGTCGTAGGCCTGGTCCGGGCTCAGCGCCGGGTTGACGCTGTGCATCAGGGCCAGGACCCCGGCCACGTGGGGCGCGCTCATGCTCGTCCCGCTGGCGTACTGGTAGTGGGTCGCCTGGGCCAGGGGGTCCCCGCTGGCGAGCCCGTCCGGGGCGTACGTCGGGCCCAGGGCCTGCATGACGCCGGTGCGGGACTTGGCCGCCAGGATCGCCTCCCCCGGCGCGATGACGTCGGGCCGATCCCACGGTGGCGCGTCCGGGCTGGCGTGCCCGCGGCTCGAGAAGCTGGCCACCTGGCCGTCCTTGGTCCCAGCAGCCACCGCCAGGACCCAGGGAGCGGTGGAGAAGCCGTTGGTGGCGAAGCCCTCCTCGGGCGCCTCCCCGCTGTTACCGACGCTGAAGACGATGCTCATGCCGGCCCGGTAGGCCTCCAGGCTAGCGACGTTGATCGGATGGTCGGGATCGAAGGCTGTGGCTTGGCCCCACGAGTTGGTGATGACCTGGATGCCTAGCTCGTCTTGCTTCTCCAGGGCGTACTCGAAGCCCTGCACGGCCTGGAAGACCGTATCAGCGTTACCAAGGCCCGGGATCGACCAGACCGCCAGGCTGGCCGAGGGCGCCACGCCTACGAGCTTGCCGTGCTGCGGGCTGGCCTCCCCTGCCGCTGCGCCCGTACCAGCCACGATGCCGCTGACGTGGGTCCCGTGACCGAACCAGTCGTTGGACGCCGGCGCCGGGGCCTCGCTGTACCCTACTGGTACGAGACCCGTCTCCGCGGGATCGTGGGGTTGGGCGATCCGCTTGACACGGTCGACGAGGTCGGGGTGGGCGGCGTCGACGCCGGTATCGATCACCAGGACCGTGGCACCCTCACCGCGCGTGTGGTCCTCCCAGGCCTGCGGTGCACCGATCATCGGCACGCTCTCGGCCAGGTGCAGGTCCAGGCGCTGCTCCGGCCACAGCGAGGCGATGGACGGTTGGTGACGCAACTGCTCCAGGCCGGCCTCGTCGAGGAGCAGCTGGCTCACCCCGACCCGTTCCAGATCGGCATGGGCGACACCGGCGCGGTCCAGGGCCCGGATAACTCCAGGCGTCTGTCCGCGTTCGTGGACGGCCAAGGCCACGGTGACCTCCCCCGGGCCCAGCCGGGCGACCTCGGCGACCAGGCCCGGGTGGACCTCGGGGGACCCCCCGGTCGCCTGTGAGAGGCCAGGGCTCGCGGTGGCCAGCACGCTGACCAGGAGCACCAGGAGGACCGCGGGGACCCGTGCAAGCATGGGATGACCTTGGCGCCTGAGGGTTTAGAGCTTTCCCGTCAGGCCGTTGAACCGAGATCGCCGGCCGATACGCGCCGAGGACCTTAGAAGAGGGAGATCGGCGCCATGTTCCACCCGACGACGAGCAGGACGACGATGAAGATCCCCCGGATGTGACGGTCCGAGAGCTTGCCGGAGAGGCCGCTGCCGATGTTGGCGCCGATCATGCCGCCGATGGCCAGGAAGGCGGCAGCCACCAGGGAGACGTTGCCGTGGATCAGATGGGTCAGCCCGCCG
This sequence comes from uncultured Thermoplasmatales archaeon, assembly GCA_964464425.1. Taxonomy (GTDB): domain Archaea; phylum Thermoplasmatota; class SW-10-69-26; order SW-10-69-26; family SW-10-69-26; genus CAYXGD01. The sequence goes on along the minus strand of CAYXGD010000078.1, from coordinate 4,949 downwards.
AAGAAGGCGTTGCCGGCGCCGACGACAAGCGCCGTGCCGACGGCCAGGTGGGCCGGGATCATCAGCGCGGTCGTCATCAGCGGGGTGAGCAGGAAGCCGCCGCCCACGCCGAGCATGCCGGCCATGAAGCCGACGCCGGCCCCCATGAACACGGGGGTGACCCGGTCAATCGAGTAGCGCCGCCCGTCGTGCGTGCCCTCGATGGGTGTGGTCAGCGCGACCATCAGCAGGCTGGTGAGCTTGCGCCCGATGACCCGCCGACCGACGCCCTCGACCTTGTCGAGGCCCTCCTCACCGAGGCTCTCAGCGATGTCGAAGCCGTCGGTCTCGCGCTCCTTGGGGCGCAGCGCCTGGATGGTCAGGTAGGCCGCGACGAGGGTGACCACGCCGGCGAACGTCCACGATAGGACGGTAGGGTCGAGGTGCGTGCTCGTGAGCGCACCCAACGGGGCACCCACGGCCGACCCGATCAGGAGCGGGATGGCCAACCGGAACTTGACGTTCCCCTTCTTCCGGTGGCCCAGGACCCCGCTGGTCGCGGCGAAGAACGCGTGGACCAGGTTGGTGCCCACGGCCAACAGGAGCGGGAAGCCGAGGAGGAGCGTGATCAGAGGGACGGCGATCAGGGCGATGCCGCCACCGATGGTGGCACCGGCCATGCCGGCCAGGAACCCGACCCCCAGGGCTTTGGCACCCAAGGACAGGTCGGGCGTGGCACCGATGGCCAGCTCGTACGCGAGGAAGCTCAGAGCGCCCAGGCCGACGAGGAGGAGCGCGACGTCTCGGACGCCCCAGCCTTGGGGGGCGCCGGCGGGAAGCGATAGCCGTCCGTTGCCGCTCGTGACGGGGATCTCCTCCGGGGCCGCGCGAAGCGCGGGTAGGAGCGGCGATGGAGCGCACATCGATGATAAACCCTTCGTACCCCGGGCTAGAGGACAAAGGTCATGGGTTGCATCGACAAGGGGGGTCCTTGACCGCTACGTCTGACGGCGCCTAAGGGCCGGTGATGGACGTTCCAGCCGACCGCTGCTCCCATTAGAACCTGACGGTCCGGCGCAGGACGGGCCTCGGGAGGAAGGGGCGAGGTCCGCGTGTCATGCGACGTCGAGGACGACGAACCCGACGAACATGCCGATCCCACCGAGCACCGTGAGGACGGTGGTCAGGGTGGTCGGGATGCCGAGGTCCAGGCCGGCAGGTTGGAGCATCCCAAGCAGGCGGGTCCCCAGGCCGATCATCATCATGATGAACGCGCCCTGGACCATCCAAGGCTGGACCCCGGGGTTGAGCACCCCAGCGTCCGGATCGACGGTCGGTTCGGGCGGGTCGCGACGGGTCGTCTTGGTCTCGCTCATGGCAGGTTCCTCGGTCGTCGGGGTCCCGGCGGGGGCGTCGAACGGCGCCTCGCAGACCCCGCACGAGGCCTCGGGGGAGACCTTCAGGGCCCCGCAGCGCCGGCACCGTTCCCGGCCACCGGAGAGCCGGTCGGCCCAGTAGACCAGGATCGCCACCAGGGCGACCAGGCCTGCAAGGATCAGGCCGGCATCCACCGGGTCCATCGGATCGTCATGGGGGACCGCTCGTAGATGAGCCTTTCCCCTGTCACGTCATCCGCTGACGACGGTGTACCCGGTGAACATGCCACCCTGGTAGTGCCCGGGGACGTCGCACCACATGGTGAACGACCCGGTCTCCTCCGGGATGAACAGGATCTGGGCGGACTCGCCGGGTTGCAGGTCCCGGGTGCTCGTGACGATGGAATCCTGGCCATCCTCCTCCTGGGGCAAGCCCAGGTAGAGGTTGTGGACCGTGGTGTGGACGTTGGTGACGTTGAGCAGGTAGGCCTCGCCGGCGGTGAACTCGGTCTGGCCCGGGTCGATCGTGAAGTCGCCCAGCTCCACGTCCACGACGGTAGGTTGGATGACCTCCACGGTGACGGTCTGCTCGCCGACGCTGAGCTCGTGCTCGCCGGACTCGGGGGCCGTCGTGTTGAGCCACCGCCACTCGCCGGCGGGGATCTGGCCGGTGGATGCGTCGGCGAAACTGGCCTCGACCGGTTGGGAACCGTCGTTGCGGATCAGGTACTCGAAGGGCGCGTTGGCCACCGCTTGGACGCTGGTGGGTTCGACGCCGCTGTCGGTGACGGTGATCAGGTTGCCGCCGCTGACCTGCTCGGCCTTCTTGTCCTCCAGCCAGTCATCGAACTCGGCCTGAGGCACCGCTTTGAACTGGGCGCGCATGTAGCCGTGGGCCAGGCCACAGTACTCAGCGCACTGCGTGAAGTAGGTGCCGACAGGCGCGTCCAGGACAGCGAAGTTCGGCTTGTGCGGGTTGGCGTCGACCTTGACCCCGAGGTCCGGGATCCAGAGGGAGTGGATGACGTCGCCGGACGTGATGTTGAGGGCGATCTCGCTGTCCGCCGGTATCAGGAACGGTTCAGCGTTGTCCAGCTGGCCTTCGGGGCCGGGCTTGGCGGTCACCGTGACCCCGTTCTCGTACTCGGCCTGCCAGAACCATTGGAAGCCCCTGATCTCGACCTCGGTCATGTCCTGGTCGACCTCAGGTGACTGGCGCAGCGCCAGCAGGCCGTCGTAAGAGATCACACCGACCCATGCGACGATCAGGAACGGGATGATGGTCCAGACCAGCTCGGCCTTGATGCTGCCGCGGTGGTCCTCGTTGGATGTCCTGCCGGCGCCGCCAGGACGGAACCGGACGATGGCCACGACCATCCACGCCATCACGAACAAGAAGACGAGGACGCCGGCCAGCAGGATCTGTCCGTAGATGTCGTTGATGATGTCCATCCGGTCGTTGACACCATCGGGCATGCCCCAGGCCGCAAGCGCAGGGGAGGCGATGGTCAGCAAGGCGACGACGAGCGTGATCGGCAGGGCCCCACGCATGGTGCTCACGCGGGGCATGGGGAGCTCTTTCAAAACCCTTTCCGTGCCGAGCCGACCGCCGCCTTGCAGGGTGAGAAGCAGGAGCGCGCGCCACCGCGACACGCCCCACCTGGCCGAGCCGCTGGGGCCAGTGGCAACGCTTTTCTAAGAGCCCTTGCTTCCCGGGCTCGACTGCCCGATGTCCGCCCAGGGTGAACACCAGGCAACCGGCCTCAAGCGTTGGTTGACCACGACGGACCACCGCGAGATCGGCCTGCTCTACTTCTGGACAGCTGTGGTCTTCTTCCTCCTGGGTGGGATCGCAGCGCTCCTGATCCGCGCGGAGCTCTTCTTCCCCGGAGAGACGATCATGGGGCCGGCCATGTTCAACGAGTTCTTCGCCATGCACGGCACCACCATGATCTTCCTGTGGATCATGCCGGCCATGGCGGGCTTCGGGAACTACTTCGTCCCGATCATGGTCAAGGCCCCGGACATGGCCTTCCCCCGGGTCAACGCCCTCTCCTACTGGTTGATCCCGCTGGGTGGCGGCCTGCTCTGGCTGGGGACCTTCGTCAGCTTCTTCGGCGGACCCATCCACTCGGTGGACGTGGGGTGGACCGGCTACGCGCCGCTCTCGACGATGGATCCGAACGTGGGCCTCGACATGTGGCTGGTCAGCCTGATCTTGCTCGGCTTGGCCAGCACGGGCGGTAGCGTCAACTTCCTCGTCACCATCTTCAAGATGCGCGGCCCCGGGGTGACCTTCCACAACATGCCCCTCTTCGTCTGGGCCCAACTGGTCACCTCGCTCCTGCTGCTCTTCAGCCTCCCGGTCGTCACCGTGGCCTTCGTGCTGCTGCTGATGGACCGGAACTTCGGGACCTCGTTCTTCATGGGGCCCGGCAGCGACCCGATCCTGTACCAGCATCTGTTCTGGTTCTTCGGCCACCCCGAGGTCTACGTGCTGATCTTACCTGCCTTCGGGATCATCAGCGAGGTCGTCCCCAAGTTCAGCGGCCGGCCGATCTTCGGCTACAAGTCGATGGCCTACGCCATGCTGGCCATCGGTGTCCTGGGGTTCATCGTCTGGACCCACCACATGTTCACCGTCGGCTTGGACCCGCGGGTCGAGTTGGCGTTCATGGCGACCAGCCTGGTCATCGGTGTGCCCACCGGCATCAAGGTGTTCAACTGGCTGGCGACGATGTGGGGCGGCGTCCTCGACTTCAAGGCGCCCATGTTGCACGCCATGGGCTTCATCTGGTTGTTCGTCATCGGTGGCATCACCGGGGTCATGCTGGCCGCCGTGCCGATCGACGTCCACGCCCACGACACCTACTTCGTCGTGGCGCACTTCCACTACACGATGGTCGGCGGTGCCATGTTCGGCATCTTCGCCGGCTTGTACTACTGGTGGCCACGCCTGTTCGGCGGCCGGATGTACAAGCCGAGCCTGGCCAACCTCCATTTCTGGCTGATGTTCATCGGGTTCAACCTGACGTTCTTCCCCCAGTTCCTGCTGGGCCTGGCCGGCATGCCTCGCCGGGTCTACGATTACCTGGCGGAGTACACCGCCCTGAACCAGTGGTCCACCGTCGGCGCGTTCCTCATCGGGATCTCGATCCTGGTCTGGCTGATCAACGCCTGGATCAGCCTGCGCGGCGAGCCCACCATCACCGAGGACCCCTGGGGCGGCGCCAAGCGGACCGAGTGGGAGGCCGACGACTGGAAGCCGACCCCCCAAGCTGCCAGCACCGAGGAGGTGAGCTAAGATGGCCGAGCACAGCGACGAGGAGCTCCACCTCCCCCACGGGTCGTGGTCCCCGCTCTGGCTGGCCATCGCCCTCTTCCTGGTCCTGGTCGGGGTCATCCTCGGCGGCGGCTGGCTCTGGATGGGCCTGGCCGCGGTCGCCCTGGCAGGCCTGGCATGGATCTACGAGGACGCCGACTGGTGGGCCGAACGCGTCGGGACCGGCCCCGATGTCGGCCGATGGGGGATCCTGCTGTTCATCGGCAGCGAGGTCATGATCTTCGGCGGCCTGTTCGCCACGTACTTCAACT
>CAYXGD010000077.1:0-8851 GCA_964464425.1 uncultured Thermoplasmatales archaeon | reverse complement strand
GGTGTCCCGCGTCTTGGATCCAGGCCTTCATCGTGGGCTGTTGACAGCCCCCTCGACCGGGTACGCGATGCGGGTGATGCGCCGTTGGGCGCGGGACCTCCGTACACAGCACCCTGTATAAGTAGCTTCCGGCGGACCGGAGGGCTACGCGGCCGATCACGAGGATCAGCGCAGGGATGTGCGGATGGCCACACGCCGTGGAGCGCGGGACCGCCTGTAGCGTGCACCCCCTATATGTAGCTTCGGGGCGACCCGAAGCCGGGTAGCGGCCCGAGATGGGCCGCGTCGGGTGCGACGTACGGCGGGGACCACGCCCCGTCGCGCAAGACCCGCGTAAGGAGGTCTCCTATATGATGCTTACGCGCCAAAGCACCGCAAGCCTGCCAGGGCCTCTCGCGGTGAGCCAGCCCCGTGACCCCCGCCCGTCGGCCAGCCGACGGATCCCTGGCCCCTCGATCAGGACCCGGTGAAGTTGGGAAGACACATATGGGCCCCAAGCCGCTGCGTAGCCAGCACCATGGCCCTATGGACCCCCTTGCTCGCTGTCGCGCTGACGGGCACAGCGCTGCTGCTGGTCCTGGTCTCGGCCCTGGCCGCCAACCGGACCGGGGCCCTGCGGTTCGTGTTCGCGTCCCTGGCGTTCGGCGTGTTCGTGCTCCGGGGCCTGCTCGTCCTCCTGGATGGGAGCGGGGTCCTGACCAGCCCGGTCCCTTGGAACGCCTGGTCCGTGGGCGCCGATGCGGTCACCCTCGGCCTGCTCTACATGGCTATCGTGAAGGGGTGAGCGCGTGGGCGACGGGCCGGGCGACGCGTTGGACGTCAGCACCCGCCGGGAGATCTACAGCTTCCTACGGGAGGTCCCCGGCGCCCATTTCTCCGAGATCCAACGTCGCTTGGACCTGGCCACCGGGACTCTCCAGTACCACCTCCGCTACCTGGAGAAGCGGGACCTGATCGACGCCAAGCGCGACGGCCGCTACACGCGGTACTACGCCAGCATGGAGGTGGACCGGCGGCACAAGCCCATCCTGGGCCTCCTGCGGCAGTCGACCCCACGGCAGATCGTCCTCGACCTCATCGAGCACGGCCCGTCCCGGCTGACGGACATGAGCGACCGGCTCGAGCTAGCCCCGTCCACGCTCTCCTTCCACCTCAAGAAGCTGATGAAGGAGGACGTGGTGGAACGACCGGAGCGTGGCGTCTACCAAGTCGCTGACCGCGAAGGGATGCTCGACCTGCTGGTCACCTACCGTTCGAGCTTCCTCGACAGCGCCGTCGACCGGATCGTCAACCTCTTCACCGGTGTGAACCCAGGGAGGCTGGAGGATCAAGACGCTGAGGACGATGGTTGAGCCCGGCGCCCCCGCCGACCTTGCCCGCAACGGTTTTCAAGGTGCTGTTCCTGGGCGGCAACGTGTCCTCCGAGGAGCTGGAAGACCTCGCTCTACGCTTCGCCCTCCAGAACGCCATCGACCACGAGGGGCAAGCCAACCAGGGCGCCGTGATCGGCCGGATCATGGCCTACGATGAGTCGTTCAAGGATGATCCCGACGCCGTCACCCAGGCAGCGGCCGAGGCCATCGACGAGATCTCCGAGCTGTCGGTCGACGACCAGGCCGCCAAGCTCGAGGAGCTCGGCGAGATCGAGATGGAAGCCAAGGATCAGCGCCGCGAAGGCCTCCCAGAGCTCCCCAACACCGAGGGCCGTCCCCGCATCGTGATGCGCTTCGCTCCCAACCCGAACGGTCCACCGACGTTGGGCCACTCCCGGGGGATGTGCATCAACGGCTGGTACGCGCGCAAGTACCGGGGAGACCTCATCCTCCGGTTCGACGACACCGATCCGGTCAACAAGGCACCGTGGGAGCCGGCCTACGACATGTTCGAGGACGCCTTCGAGTGGCTCGACATCGAGATCGCCCGGACGGTGAGCGCCTCGGACCGGATGGACACCTACTACGACTATGCGATGAAGGCGCTGGTTCACGACTCCGCCTACGTCTGCACGTGCAGCCAGGAGGAGTTCAAGGCGCTCAAGGACGACAAGGAACCTTGCCCACATCGGGACGAGGAGATGGCCACCCAGCTTGACCGCTGGGAGAAGATGCGGGACGGCACGTTCGGCCCGGGCGAGGCCGTGGTCCGGATCAAGACGGACATCGAGCACAAGGACCCGGCCCTAAGGGACTGGGTGGCCCTGCGCATCGTGGACATCGACGAGCACCCGCACGCCAAGACCGGCACGCGGCACCACGTCTGGCCGATGCTCGACTTCGAGAGCGCCATCGAGGATCACCTCCTCGGCGTCACCCACATCATCCGCGGCAAGGACCTGGCCGACAGCGAACGCCGCCAACGCTACCTGTACGACCACTTCGGCTGGCGGTACCCCGAGGTCCTCCACTGGGGCCGCGTCTCGGTCCACGGCTTCGGGAAGTTCTCCACCAGCCAGCTACGCGAGGACATCGAGGCCGGCAAGTACACCGGATGGGACGACCCGCGCCTGCCGACCTTGGCCGCCCTGGCCCGCCGCGGTTTCCAACCCAGGGCCCTGATGCAGTTCTGGGTCGACCTGGGCCTCACCGAGAAGGACATCGCCGCCAGCATGGAGACCCTGGAAGCCGAGAACCGCAAGCTCCTGGATCCCAGGAGCGACCGGCTCTACTTCGTCAAGGACCCTGCCGCGCTCCGCATCAACGGCCTGGAGGGCACCCACCGGGCCAAGGTCCCCCGCCACCCCGACCACGCCAACCAGGGGACCCGCACCTTGGTCGTCGACGACGCGGTGCTCATCCCGTCCGCCGAGCTCGCCGAGATCACGCCTGGGACCACCTTCCGGCTGAAGGAAGGCATGGACCTCGAGCTCGTCGACGAGCAGAGGGCCACGTTCCTCTCCGTCGAGCCTACCGAGGACCGCGACGGGCCCATGGTCGAGTGGGTGACCCCAGAGGCCATCCGGTGCACGGTGATCATGCCGGATGGATCGGAGGACGAGGGCGCCGTCGAGAAGAACGTCCTGCAGTACGACGTCGGCGACATCGTCCAGTTCGAGCGGTACGGGTTCGTGCGCCTCGAACACGTCAGCGAAGGCAGCGTCCGGGCCGTCTACACCCACACGTGACCAGGGACCGGGCCCCCTCGGGGCCCAACCGGACCGACCGGTGGGGTTGAAGTAGGCCCCAACGCCATGCCACACCGTCACGCCTAGGGCGGAGACCCACGCCGGCGCCTCCCGGCATCTCTCCCCGGCGTCGTGAGGCGAGATCCCGATGTGGGCATGTCCAACCTGGTACGAGTGCCACTGGAGCGCCGGATGGTACGTGGGACTGGCGGCCAACGCCGTGATCGCCCTAGCCTACCTTGCCATCGCCGCCCACATCTTCGTCGGGCTGTGGCGGACCGAGCAGTTCTCCAAGAACCCGTTGGCCCGCGCCACCGGCGCGATCTTCTTCACGTGCAGCGTCGGCCACGGCATCCTTGCTCTCCACTTGGCGCTCCCGTGGATCGGCATCGAGGTCGCGTCGGGGACCGCGCTCCGGAGCGCGTTCGGCGAGTGGCATATGTGGCTGTGGCCGCCGGTCACCAGCGCAGCCGCCCTGACCTACTGGAGCATGCGCAGCCGGTTCCCTGCCCTGGTCCGGGGATCTGCCATGTTCGAGGACCTGCGAGAGCGGCAGCGCCAGGCCCTTGAGATCCACGACAACGTCGTCCAAGGCATCGCCCAGGCGAAGCTTTGCCTAGAGACCGACCGTTTGGAGGACGCTCAAGCAGCTCTCGACGAAACCCTGGGCTCGGCCAAGGGGATCATCACAGAGCTCCTGGGCGAGGAGGGGACCGCGCTCGCGCTGGGTGCCGGGGACCTGCGCCGCGAAGCTCCCGCCGGTGACCAGGGAGGTGAGGGGGACGACACGGTGGCGGGTTCTGTTGGTCGATGATGTGGCCGACCTTCGGTTGTCGGTGAAGCTGATCCTGGAGGCCTACGGCCCGTTCGAGGTCGTGGGGGAGGCCGCCGACGGGCGGGCCGGGATCGACCTGGCCGGGGAGCTCCAGCCCGACCTCGTCCTCCTCGACCTGTCCATGCCCGAGATGGATGGGCTCGAGGCGCTGCCAAGGGTCGTCGAGAGAGCCCCCGGGGCAGATGTGATCGTCTTCTCCGGGTTCGTGGAGGGCCGGTTGGGTGCCGAGGTCCGCCAGCTGGGCGGGCTGGGCTACATCGAGAAGGGTGTCGAACCGGACGAGCTGGTGGAGGAGATCCTCGCCTTGATGGGTGAGCCTCAGCCCAAGGAAGAGGCTCCGGCCAGCTCGCGGGACCCCGGACCAGGCAGCTAGCCAGACCGCCATCTCCAAACCGGGGGACCCCGTTCCACGCCTGTGACGATGCTTGCCCAGCTCGACGGCCTGCTCTCCCCTCTGGCCGATCCCCGGGTCCGCAAGGGCGTCTGGATCGCGGTCGTGTGGCTGACCACCTTGGTCCTGACGCGGCTCAACGGCCGCTTCTTCGACCGGGTCGACGCTCGGCTATCCAACTACAACGTCCCGGAGCGCCGGCTGGCGAAGCTGGATTTCCTGATGGACGTCCTCCTCCTTCTGCTGGCCGTCTTCGTCACCCTGCACATCCTGGGTGTCAGCCAGGCCCTCTGGGGCGCTGTCGCGGTCACGGGCATCGCCGGGGCCATGATCGCTCTGGCCGCCCAGCGGTTGGGACAGAACATCCTGGCCGGGCTGGTCATCCTGTTCGAGCGGCCGTTCATCCTGGGCGACGTGGTCGAGGTCGGCGGGCGGACGGGCAAGGTCGAGAAGGTCACGCTCCACTCGACGACCCTGGAGACACCCGACGGACCCAAGGCGATCATCCCGAACAGCGAGATGGTCAACGCCACCATCGTGAACACGACGGCCACCGCCGAGCGCCGGGTCGTCCTCACGATCGACGTCTCCGAAGCCGTCGACCTCGGCCGGGTCCGCCAGGTCATCGGCCGCGCGGTCGAGACCGAGCGGCACCTGATCCCTGACCGGCCGGTGCACATCTTCGCCAAGGAGTCCCTGGACGAGGGCGTCCGCTTCGAGGTCCGGTACTGGGTCAGCCGGGAGCACTACGGGACCCACTGCCTGCCGTCGGCTATGGCGCGGGTCCTCGACGCGCTCAACGAGGCCGAGCTCGGCACAGCCATGCCCGCTCAGAAGGTCTACGTGGACAACTGAGCCGCGTCAACACGCGAAGCAGGGCACGGGGTCGGGCTGCTCGGCCAACACCGTGTCCACCGGCGCCATCGGCAGCTCCAGGGTGGCCTCGGTCGCGTACATGACCCCCTCGAGCTGGTCGGGCGAGGTCACGGTGTACCGGGGATCCTTGCCGAGGACCAGGATCCAACGGTGGCCAGGTTCCAGGACATCATCCTGGGGGAACAGCTCGAGCTGGTAGGTGACCGGCTCGCCCTGGGGGACCGGCTCGGGCTGCTCGAGACCGTCACGGTAGAGGCCACGGAGCACGCCTTCGTTCATCCACGTCCGGGTCCCGTTGGGGGCCTCATCGTAGAGGATGGCCGTGATCACCGGGTCCTCGTTGGTCGAGGTCGCGGTCACGTTGAGGACCGGCGCCCCGGAGTACCGCAGGGCGGTCCCCTCGGCCGTGGCGACCTCGAAGGTCAGCAGGGTGCGGGTCTGGTTGACCGTCGTGACCTCGGGGTCGCTCAGGGCGTGCGGGGTCGCCTGGCCCCGGGGTACGGCCGGGAAGCTGTCCTGGTGGCGCCAGAGGCCGTCGGTGCCTTCGACCTCGTACCCCCAGTCCACGGGCACGTCCTTGCCCTTGAGGGTGTGGTCGAGCCAGGCCAGCATGGTCTGGTTCCAGTCGGCCCGCATGGGGTAGACGTGGCCCAGGTTCTCCGTGTTCTGATGGAGCCAGCCCTTCACCTGGACCTGCTCGGGCAGGTTCTCCAGCCAGGGGAGGATGTGGTCGGGTTTCACGTTCCAGTCCTGGAGACCGTGGACGAAGAAGATCGAGCCGTTCCAGTCGCTCTGACCGATGTACCGGTTCCAGTCGCGCTCGATCCAGTAGTCGGTCTTGGCACCGGCGGCGCCGGAGCCCGCCCCGTGGGCTTGCATCTCAGGGAGCTCCGCGCAAGCGGCGTCATCGATGACGCGAGCCAGGCTCTCGGGGGACTCATCGTCCAGCCCGCTCTCCCCCCCGGCGCCCCCACCCAGGGGCAAGGGGAGGCCGTACTCGTGCCACGTCTGACCGTAGTAGTAGGTGTTGAAGATCGGCCCGTGGGTGTAGGGCACGCCCCCTCGGTAGTTGTAGCGGTACATGTCGCTGATGCCGCTGACGTGGAAGAGCCCCTTGAGCGCCTCGTGGGGGACCTTGGCGATCATGCCGTTCTGCGGTGTCGAATCGTAGGACTTGCCGCCAGCGACGATGTTGCCGTTGGACCACTCGACGTTGGCGAAGTGGTCGATGGTGTCGTGGAGGTCCTGGAGCTCGAGGTCCCCGGCGATCTGGAAGCAGCCCTCTGAATGACCGGTGCCCCGGATGGCTGACAGCACGACAGCGTACCCCCTGGGCACGTACTCCTCGATGAGGTACTGGGCGAACCCGTCGCCGCCTTCCTCGGCCGTGTCGCCCCAGTACGGGCTGAAGTTGATGAACACCGGGACCGGCTCGTCGGTGTCCGGCCGGTACACGGCGTTGTGGATCTGCTTGCCGTCCTGGCTGCTAGCGATCCAACGCTCCTCGACCGGCAGGATGTCGTGGACCTTCGGGGACAGCTCGCCGGCAGCGGGGTCGGCCTGGTCGCCCGTCCGACCGGTCTCGTCGTCCCCCAGGCATCCGGCCAAGCCCGCGGTCAGCATCAGCCCGGCCAGCAACAGCGCTCTCCGCATCGAGCCGGGAGGCGCGCTAGGGGAGCATAAGCCTTCTGGGGGATGCGCCACCGTCGACGGGACCGGCCCCCGGCCGGGGCCTGGGAGGGCCCGGATCCCCGTGGGATCTCTGATGGGCCTCCCGGCTCCCATGGGCCCAGCCGGCTACCGGTTGTACCACTGCAGCAGGTTGCCGCTGGAGCCCTGATCGAACTGGTTGGAGGCTTGGTCGGCGAACTGGTCGTAGACCAGCATGGTCATCATGCCGCCTGGTGCGATGTTGTCGTTGACCGAGGCCTGGCCGTGGTCGTGGAAGAGCCAGACGCCGGGGTTGACCCCGTCGATCAGGATATCGTAGCGCTCCCCTGGTCCGATGAGGATCGTGTCACCGCGGTAGGGCGCGTCCAGCTTGTAGCCGTCCTTGTGGGTGACCAGGAACGAGTGGCCGTGCAGGTGCATCGAGTACGGATGCACGCCGATGTTGGCCATACGGACCTTGAGGCGCTCACCTTCGCTGATGCTGAGCTGGTCGGTGAGCGGGAAGGCTTTCCCGTTGATCAGGTAGGAGTCGTACTCGGGCTCGTAGGCGGGGTAGGTCACCGGGTACCAGCCCCGCTCGTCCTGGAGCGGGTTGGTCTTCTCGGCGCCTCCCTCGGCCGTTGGGTTGGGCTGCCGGTTGCCCGCATCGCGCGCCTGCTGCTCGGCGCTGTCGACGGTGTGGATCGGGTTGCCGGTGTCGTTGAAGCCGACGTTCTGACCCAGCTGGCCGCTGTTGTGGACGTGGTCCTTGTCCCACTCGTCGAGCATCATGGAGGTCTCGCTGTCGTGCTCGACCTCCTTGTCCGCCATGTCCTCCTCGCGGGGCTCGACGATGAACATGCCGTACATGCCCATGTCGATGTGGTGCTTGGCGTCCACGTGGCAGTGGTACATGTGCGTGCCCGCGGGCCCGGCGACGAACTCGTAGGTGAACGACTCGCCGGCCGGGATGGGGTCCTGGCTGACCCAGGGGACGCCATCCATGTCCCAGGGCACGTGGAGGCCGTGCCAGTGGATGGTGTGGATCATGTTGTGCTGGTTGTGGAAGGTGATCCGGACCAGCTGGCCCTCCTTGACCCGGATCGTGGGGCCGGGCACGGTGGGCTTCTCGTCCGGGCTCGTGCTGAAGGCCCAGGCCTGGACGGAGGTCCCCGGCTCGATCTGGATCGAGGTCATCCGCAGGTAGAGGTCGAAGGCCACCACGTCGCCGGTCTGCTCCGGCGGACGGGTCGCATCGATCGAGGCGGTCCCCAGGCTCTCGCTCCCGCTCTCGTCGCCTGTGAGCGTGTTCACGCAACCAGCGGTCAGGAGGAGCACGGTCGCCGCGACCAGAAGGGCCCGCTTCATGGTGGTCTCACCTTGATGACGACCGGACCACGTATTTGAGCTTTCTGGGGGAGGCGTTGTCCACCTCCTGCGTCAGCCGGCCGCGTCACCCGGGAGGATCTGGAGGACGTCGGGTGGCTCCCCTGTCGAGCCAGCCAAGACATGCTGGCATCGTCGCGAGGGGAATGTGAGAAGGAGGCCGGGGGCATGCGCCCCCGGCGCGGACGGCTCGTCCGACGCGGCTGCAGACGTGGCAAAGGTTTCAGGCACCGTTCGAGCCGTTCGTCACAGGACCTTGACCGCCGGCGCCGTTGACGCCACCGGTCGCGCCGTTGGTACCGCCCGCAAGGGCGTCCAACGCCAGGTCCGTGACCTGAAGATCCCAGCACTGGACACGTGCTGGGCAGCTGCGGCACATCTCCCAGGAGGCCTTGTACGGGACATCCTCCAGGAAGAGGCCGACGTGATGGCCGGCTTCCATCGCCGACGCTGTGAGCTTGAAGGTCCGGTCGTCCTCGTCGATGGCCAGCAGCCCGGCCTTCCCCATGGCCTTGAGCCGCTTCTTGAGGAAGGTCTGGTACTGGTAGGACTCGGAGATCTCCTCGAACTTCCGCTTGCCCCACCGGGACTG